>JBDTLP010000022.1:0-51495 GCA_039934735.1 Ferruginibacter sp.
CGTGTGCAGAAGTCTGTTTTTGAAGGTGATGTTTCTTCTAGCAATATTAAAGAACTATTGAAATCACTTGAAAAGGTTATTGATTTGAAAATAGATGCTGAATTCAAGTCATAAATGCAACTATTGGTTTTAGTAACCTATTACCTCAAATAGTTTTCATTTTGTAATTTTTTAATTCTCCCCTTTTAAGGCTAACATGATTTTTTAAAAAAACAAAACATAATTGAATATTGCATTTTGATTACGAAAATTTTCCAATTAGGTTTATCGCTTTTGGAAAAATCCAAGTCATTTTTATTAAAATTATTTTTTTTATTTCACTGCTTTAATTTATTGCAAAGGTTTTATTGGCCGCCAAGTGCTGCTTCGTTCCAATCCGCTGTTTACACTACGCAGCACTTAGCTAGTTTTCTGTTTTTTTTCTATTTTTTTTTATTATGCACCAACTTTTTTATTTGCAAAATTTGCTAAATAATATTCATTTGGTGTTAAATAGCCTAACTTTTTTCTTGGTCTGTTATTTAAGATATTCTCTACTCTTTCCATGTCTTGAGCTGTAAGATTTTCAAAGGATGTTCCTTTCTTAAAGTATTGTCGAATTAAACCATTTGTATTTTCATTTGCGCCTCTTTCCCATGAATGATATGGTTTTGCAAAGTAGAAATTTATACCTAGTTCTTTGCTAATCTTTTCATGACATGCAAACTCTTTCCCGTTATCAGCCGTAATTGTGTAAAATAAGCCTTTTATTGATGAAAGGGCATCTATAGTCATTTGTGCGGTAGATTCGGCTTCTTTGCCTGTTAATAATCGTATCCATACTTTGCTTGTTACTCGATCGTTGATTGTTAGTATTGCTCCTTTATGATTTTGACCAATCACCGTATCTATTTCAAAGTCTCCGAATCGTATTTTTTCATCAACGATTGCTGGCCTCTGATCTATATCAACTCTATTTTTTATTAAACCTCTAGTGTCTTTTAGTGCGCCTCGTTTACGATATTTTCTGCCTTGTCTTCTGAGGTATTTGTAAAGGTACAGTTACCCCACACTCAATTCAAATGACGGAAAGCAGTAAAGTAGGTGGCAGCTTCCAGGTAGCAAGGCTGACAACGGGACTGGAAAAACAATTTAGTACCAGGTTGTATCTTGTAACAGGAACCGAACTTGCTTTATACGATGGTAATCGCGTTGATTTTGACCCAATGTATTCTAATATAACAGATGATAATGATATGCCTAAGATGAGCAATTTCGGAGAGAGCATTGGCCTGCTTCGTGAAGCAAAATCTTTCTCGGTAGAACGTCGTGCTGAAGTAGTAAGTACAGATACAATTTTCTACAATCTTGGCAATATGAGGCAGAAGGAATATCAATTGGAATTCACTCCTGATAACCTTGCTTCACCTGTTCTTACTGCATATCTTGAAGATGCGTATTTAAATACCAGGACTGAAATAAGTTTGGCTGATACCACAACAGTTAATTTTGTTGTGAATGCTGATGCTGCTTCTAAAGCGCCTGATCGTTTCCGTGTGGTGTTCAAATTACTTGGCCCTGTGCCGGTATCTTTTACCAGTGTAAGGGCAAATCGCCAGGAGAAGAATATTTTGGTAACCTGGAATATAGAAAACGAAATGGACATTGCTAACTACGAAGTAGAGCGTTCGGCTGATGGGCATAACTTTAATAAGATCGGAACGCAAATAGGCAGGAATACCGCAGGAAGTACTTCACAACAATACAACCTCTTGGATATAGCCCCATTGATAGGGGACAATTTCTATCGTATAAAAAGCGTTGGTATTAGCGGCGATGTAAAATACAGCGAGATCGTAAAAGTAAATATGAAGGGAGATCCTTCTATGATCACGGTGTATCCTAACCCTGTAAAAGAGGATGGCATAGTAAGAGTTAGTTTGACAAATGAACCAGCTGGAATATATCACGTTAATCTTATCAATGCAGCCGGACAGACTATTTTAAGCCGTACTATAATCCATGAAGGAGGAAATTCCGTATATAATATAGGGCTTGATAAATCTGTAGCACATGGAAATTATATGTTGCAGGTTGCAGAAGGGAATAAAGTTAAAACGACGCTTAAAATTCTTTATTAATCAAGTAAACCATTATTTTTGTAAAAAGTTGGCAGCCCATGAATAGATTTAAAAAATATATGTTGATGACAGGTTTAGTGATCCTGGTAAGTATAATCAGTCCTTTGAAAGGTAATGCACAGGCTGCTGATCCTGGTTGTGATCCATTGGATCCGGCTTGCCCGATTGACGGGGGCTTAAGCCTTTTAATTGCAGCAGGAATTGGGATAGGGGCAAAAAAAGCATATGACCTGAAAAGGAAAGAGGAAAAAGAAATATAAGCTTCATTAAATTATACTATAAAAAGAGATGATTATTAATAATCATCTCTTTTTTATAGAGTAAAAATTAAAAATATCATTTCAAAAAATGGCAGATTTATATCCATAAAGCAACTCTTCATTAATCTTTTATAGTAAGAAGCTCTTAAAAATTGGCTGAGTAATTTATTTTAACGAATTTTACAACTTGCTGATTTATTGTGCAAGTGCAGAGATCCGCTTAACGTTTCAAAAAAATATGCGACTATTTTCTTTGTTTTCCGGGAATGAAAAATCTTCTCATTTACCAGGGCTTTTTTGGGGATTATTTTTAGCGATAATAATGTTCTCATCATGCGGCATTTCAAAAAACAGTTATTATTTTAAAACACTTTCAAAGGACACAACCATTGGTGGCTTTGTTACAAATAATTTTGAATCTAAAATTCAAAAGAAAGATGTCCTTGCTATTACAGTAAGCAGTTTGAGTAGTGAAATGGATCAGCAATTTAACGGAGCTGCCTTATCCCGTGCAGATGAAATTAATCCTGGCCAGGGATCTAAAGGATATCTTGTAAATGAACAAGGAACTGTTTTGATACATTATCTTGGTAATGTACTGGCAGAGGGGCTTACCCGCCGGCAATTCCAGGATAAATTACAGAAAGAACTGCTGCCATTTATGAAGGAGCCGATTGTTACTGTACAATATCTTAATCATAAGGTAACCGTATTGGGTGAAATTGTAAAGCCGCAGGTTTTGAATATGCCGGAAGAACAGATATCCTTGCTGGATGTGTTGGTGGCGAGCGGAGATATGAGAGAGACCGGCAGCAAAAAAGATGTGATGGTGATAAGAGAAGGAAAAAACGAGAAAATAATAAAACATTTGAACCTGGAAAATCATGCTATTTTCTCTTCTCCTTATTATTATGTTCAGCCAAATGACATCGTTTATGTATTACCTGATAATGAAAAATACCTGAAAAATGAAAGGACATCAAAGCTTCAGACAACCTTATCTATAGTTGCAATAAGCTTTTCATTGTTGGTAACGCTTCTAAATATTCTACTAAGGTTATGAGTGAAGAACAATTTTTTAAAGAAAAGCCATCGTCAAATATCCTTGCACAGATCGTTCACAGGTATTTACCTTTCTGGCCAATCTTCGTCATTGTTACCAGTATATCTTTATCGATCTCCTATATTTATTTGCGTGCCCAAACACGTATATATGTTGCATCAGCTAAAGTATTATTAAAAGATCCACAAAAAGGTTCTGGTGATAGTAAAGTGTTGGATGCACTGAATATATTTAGTGAGAAAAAAATTGTGGAAAATGAGATCATTGTTTTACGATCTTCATCTATCCTCCAGGAAGTAGTTTCGTCCCTGGATCTTTACACAACCGTTTACAATGCCGGGAAAGTTCAAACAGAAGAGTTGTACAAAAGTAATTCACCTATTGAATTTATTGCGCTTAATAAAGATAATATCCAGTCTGCAGGTAAGTATGCTTTTGAAATATTTTGGCAAAAGCAACAAGTGAAAATTGCAGGGCAGCTCATACCTTTCGAAGGGTCTCTTATTCTCAGCAAGACAGCTTATCGTTTGCATATTAATCATGATTATAACCAGAATGTTTCTGGTAAAAATTACTTTGTTGTTTTTAATAGTGTTTCTTCTGCCGCTGCACGCATCATTGGTGCTTTAAAAGCTTCTCCCCTTTCTTTTTCATCTACAGTAATTGACCTGAAAATGGAAACCCCTGTACCCGAAAAGGGAATAAATATTCTGAATAGGTTGTTCGAAGTTTATAATAAAGAAGGCATTGATGATAAGAATCAAATTGCAATGAAGACTTTATTATTCATAGATGACAGGTTAAATACGGTTATTGCTCAATTAGACAGTGTTGAAAGAAATATTCAAAATTACCGTGTACATGAAGGAATAACAGACCTGGGAGGGCTTGCAACAAGATACCTTGAACAAGTTCAGCAACTTGATAAGGACAAAACGACCCTTAATCTTCAACTCGGTATATTAGATGACCTACAGAGGTATGTAAGCAGTAAGGGCAAAAAGCCAGGTACAGTTCCATCTCTTACGTTTATTAGTGATCCTACATTGAAATCACTTTTGGATAATTTGTATGCCGCAGAATTTGAAGTTGATAAAGCCAAATCGGTAGCTGGTGATAAGAGTGATATGGTTTTATTGGCGCAGGAAAGGGTTGCCAGAATAAAGCATGATCTGGAAGAAAACATAAATAATATCCGGAGTAATTTTTTAATGCAGCAAAAAAGCATCAATGGAGACCTGGCCATAAGTAACCAGATGCTGAGCCAGATGCCACAAAAAGAAAGAGGATTATTGGAGATCAGCAGGCAACAAGCCATCAAAAATAATATTTACACTTACCTGTTGCAAAAGAAGGAAGAAACAGCACTTTCATCTGCGTCAACAAGTGCAGACCTTAGGGTTTTGGAGAGGGGATTTTCTTATGGTCCCATAAGCCCGATCGCCAAAAATTTTTATTGGATGGGATTATGTGTGGGCCTGGTTATATTTTTATTTTATGTTCAGGTGTTTGAACAGTTCAATAACAAGATCATGTTCCGTGCTGAAATTGAAAAAAGGACAAATGTGCCTGTTATAGGAGAAATTGTACAGGCTAAAAAAACTGAAACTGTAGCAATCTCGGAAGGTAAAAGAACTGTTATCGCAGAACAGTTCAGGGCATTAAGAACAAACCTGGCATTTATGGGATTTAATGAAGAACATAAAACACTGCTCATTACTTCCAGTATTTCAGGAGAGGGAAAGAGCTTTATAGCAGTGAATATGGCCATAAGTATAACGCTGACTGGGAAAAGAGTTGCATTAATGGAAATGGATCTTCGTAAACCAAAGCTAAGTAGTAAATTAGGAGTAACCAAGGAGCCAGGCATATCCAATTATGTAGTTGGTAAGGCGACACTGGATGAGATCATTAAACCGACGAGTTATAAGAATTTATCTTTGGTATCTGCCGGCCCAATACCTCCAAATCCAACTGAATTGATTGGAAAGCCAGAATTTGCCAAAATGATGAAGGAATTAAATGATAGATTTGACTATATCATTATTGATACTGCCCCAATTGGCCCCGTTACCGATGCACAATTATTGAGCGGGTATGCACAAACGACCATATTCGTGGTAAGACATAATGTAACGCCGAATGTATTTATGCGAATGATCGAAGGCTTTCAGAAGGAAAAAAAATTTAATAACATATCGATTGTATTTAATGGGATCAAACCAAGGGGGATATCCCTTTTCAATTATGGTTTTGGAGGTTACGGGAATGGTTATGGTTATGGCTATGGTTATGGGTATGGTTATGGTTATGGTTATGGCAATGAAAAGGGTAGTTATTATGTTTCAGATGAACATCAGCCAGGGTTTAAAAACTTATGGAACATAAAGGGCTTTTTGAAAAAGTTGTTTAGAATAAAATAAATAGCTTTAATATATTTTACATGAAAAAAGTCTTCAGTTAAAAAATGTGTAACTGAGGACCAGCGAAGCTTTGTCTGTGACGGAAGAAAATAAACATTGGTACGTAGTTTATACAAGGCCGCGGTGGGAAAAAAAAGTGGCCTTAATACTTCTTCAAAAGGGGATTGAGAATTATTGCCCACTGAACAAAGTATTAAAACAATGGAGTGACAGGAAGAAAGTGGTCCTGGAGCCATTATTTAAAGGTTATGTATTTATATGTGTACCTGAAGCAAGCAAATGGGATATTAAGAAAATCGATGGCATTATTAATTTCGTATATTGGTTAGGTAGGCCGGCCCGGATAAAAGAATCTGAGATAAATACGATCCAAAGGTTTTTACAGGAATTTAATGATGTAGAAGTGATTGACAGGCAGTTAGATATAAATACAAAAGTATTGGTAAAACAAGGTGTGCTTATGAATTATCATGGTATAATTATTGAAGTAAGCGGGAGTCGTGCAAGAGTAAAGATTGATAGTATGGGCATTCAGCTAAGTGCTTTGTTTGATAAAAATAATCTTGAACCGGTTGGACTTATTTAAAGAATAATGATACTTTTACATACAAATCCAGGGAAACAATTTGTAATCTTAACTTCTCGTTCATGAAAATTACGGATAAAATATATGTTGCCGGCCATACCGGTTTGGTAGGGAGCGCAATTATAAGATTACTTAAAAAGAAAGGGTACACGAATATAATAACACGTACTTCTGAAGAACTAGACCTGAGAAATCAACGCATGGTCAGCGAATTTTTTGAAAACGAGCTGCCTGTGTATGTTTTTCTAGCAGCGGCAAAAGTTGGCGGCATTATGGCCAATCAAACTTATCCTGCGGATTTTATTTTTGACAATCTTGCTATTCAGAATAATATCATTCATTCAGCGTATAAATTTGGTGTTGAAAAATTATTGTTTCTAGGAAGTAGTTGTATCTATCCCAAGAATGCACCACAGCCCATTGAAGAGGATTACCTGATGACGGGTTTTCTTGAACCAACCAATGATGCATATGCTATTGCAAAAATTGCAGGAATTAAAATGTGTCAGGCTTATCACCGTCAGCATGGATGTCGCTTTATCAGTGTAATGCCTACAAATCTTTATGGCCAGGGTGATAATTATAATTTACAGAATGCACATGTACTCCCTGCATTATTACGCAAGTTCCATGAAGCAAAATTAAATAACGATCCTACTGTAACCGTTTGGGGTACCGGAAAGCCACGAAGAGAATTTTTGCACGTGGATGATGCAGCAATGGCTTGTTATTTTTTAATGCAACGTTATGAATCACCGGAAATAATCAATGTGGGGTCAGGCCTCGATCATACGATTAAAGAAATGGCTACGCTGATTAAAAAGATAACCAACTATGCAGGTAACATTATTTTTGATGAATCCAAACCTGATGGAACGCCACGGAAATTATTAAATGTTGATAAAATAAAAACCCTTGGCTGGAAAGCAGTTATAGACCTTGAGGAAGGCCTGGCATCGACTTATAATAATTTTGAAAAAAATTATTATTATTATACAAATAATATTGAAAGCAGGAACCATGCTGTAATACATGTATAGCAGTTTTTGTAGTATTAAAATAGCAACTACCCAAAAGGACGACTTTCAGGACATAACAGATATAGCGTTACAGGTTATAAATATCTGTAGTTAATAATGACTAAGCTTATTTTCAGAATCTATTCCAACCTTTAAATTTTAATTATTCCTGCTTTCTCAGCAATGTAATATTGAAATCGCTGCTTCATCACCTGCAATGACGTTTTATTTAATTTCTAATTTTCAAATCAGCATTAAAAGAATGCCTGCATATTCATTTTTAAAAAATTGAAGAATAATATTCTCTTTCTTACACTCAGGGTATTTGGCGCAACAGGTGGAATTGAAAAAGTTTGCCGGGTAGCAGGAAAATCAATCTTTGAAATGACATTGCCGGGTAGTAGTACTGCAAAAATATTTTGTATGCATGACCATCAGGTTGATGCAGATGGAAATAAATATTTCCCAACGCAGATATTCAGAGGCTTTGGCGGAGCAAAGATAAAATTCCTTTATTCAGTTATAAAGAAATGTCGGGCATACGATACCGTTATATTGAGCCATATTAATCTTATTTCTATTGGCTGGCTTATAAAAAAAGTATCTCCCGGTACAAAAATAGTCATGTTCGCTCATGGCATAGAAGTATGGGGAATGATGAGTGACAGGAAAAAGAAGCTGATGAAATGTTGTGATCATATTATCCCCGTCAGTCATTTTACTTCAACAAAAATGCAGGAACTGCATCATTTTCCGGCAACTAAGTGTACGGTACTTAATAATTGCATGGATCCTTTTCTTCCGGCTATTCCCGGAGAAAATGAAACTAAAAGGCTACGGGCTGCATATGGTTACAAGGAAACTGATAAGCTGTTGTTTACGCTGTCAAGACTTTCTTCACAGGAAAAATACAAGGGATATGATAAAGTGATGGAAGCAATGCCGTTATTAAAAGAAAAATTTCCCGGTATCCGCTATTTATTGGCGGGTGGCTATGATAAAGAAGAAAAAAAATATGTGGAAGCGTTGGCTGAAAAACTTGGGTTAAAAGATGATGTAAAAATAACCGGGTTCATTCCTGAGGAAGATCTTGCCGCACATTTTTCTATAGCAGATGTATATGTAATGCCCAGCCTGCAGGAGGGATTTGGAATTGTTTTTATAGAAGCAATGTATTATGGTATCCCGGTCATTGCGGGCAACCGGGATGGATCTGTGGATGCTTTGTGTAATGGCAGACTTGGGATATTGGCCGATCCGCTGGATGTAATTGCAATAGGTGATAGTATTGAAAAAGTATTGGCAAACAGAAATGCGTTTGTCCCAAACCGGGAGTTGCTTATGGAAGCATTTGATTATGAAAATTATAAAAAGAAACTGGAAACCATTCTTGAAAAAGTGCGGGCATAGATAATAATAAGATGCACCCTCTGGTAATAAATAAAACATGAGCAATGAGTATTCAAATATAAAAGAAGACGATGACCAGTGGGATCTTGTTATTGCACCGGGCAGGGCAGGTAAAAATTATTGGAAAGATCTATGGAGGTTCAGGGAACTTTTTTATATACTTAGCTGGCGTGATATAAAAGTACGGTACAAGCAAACCGTGATCGGGGCCGCCTGGAGTATTATTCGCCCGCTGTTTACTACTATTATTTTTACAGTTGTTTTCGCACATGTTGCTAAACTTAAAGCCCCTCCCGGTATACCTTATGCGCTGTTGGTTTTCGCGGGTATGCTTCCCTGGCAGTTCTTTAGCAATGCATTAAGCGAGGCGAGTTCCAGCCTGACTGGCAATGCAAATTTGATCACGAAAGTTTATTTTCCAAGAATGATCATTCCTGCAAGTTCTGTTATAACAAGCCTTGTGGATTTTGCTATTTCATTTGTTATTCTACTTGGCTTTTGCGTATGGTTTCGTTTTTTGCCATCCTGGCATATTGTTTTTTTACCGCTCTTTATATTACTTGCTTTCATATGCGCATTTGGTACTGGTTTATACCTTACGGCAGTAAATGTAAAATACCGTGACTTCAGGTATATCATCCCTTTTATTGTTCAATTTGGATTGTATATAAGTCCTGTTGGATTTAGCAGTGCCAACGTTCATGGCCAGTTGAAGCAAATACTTTATTCACTGAACCCGATGGTCGGTGTTATTGATGGATTCAGATGGTGTATTTTAGGAGACACTATGCATTGGCTCTCATTTTTTGTTTCTGTCTTTATTACATTACTTTTTTTATGGTTCGGTATATATTATTTCCGTAAGATGGAAAAAACATTTGCTGATAATATTTAATCATTATTCATTCAGAAGAATTTATTTTTTGTAGAATGGCATTTAAAGTTTTTCAACGCTTTCTGCTGTAGTAATTTCTTTTCCCAAAAAAAACATGTCTTCAATAATTAAGGCTGACTCTGTATCAAAAAGCTTCATCATTTCCCATGAAGGCAAAGAACGTTATACGGCACTAAGGGATATTATAGCAGGTAAAGCAAAAAAAATATTTTCTTTTCCCCGGTCAATGAAACCAGCTGATAAATCAAGTAAGGAAGAATTTTGGGCACTGAAGGATATTAGTTTTGAAATAGAAAAGGGTGGGAGAATAGGTATCATAGGCAGAAATGGTGCAGGTAAGAGCACGCTGCTGAAAATACTTTCGAGAATAACGGAACCAACCTCGGGAACTATAAAAATAAAAGGAAGGGTAGCTTCCCTGCTGGAAGTAGGCACGGGGTTTCATCCGGAGCTTTCAGGCAGAGAAAATATTTTTCTAAATGGGGCCATCCTAGGTATGAATCGCAGCGAAATAAAGAAGAAATTTGACGAGATCGTTGCTTTTGCTGAGGTTGAAAAGTTTCTTGACACGCCAGTTAAGCGTTACAGCAGCGGAATGTATGTGCGTTTAGCCTTTGCCGTTGCAGCTCACCTGGAACCTGAGATACTGGTAGTAGATGAGGTGTTGGCAGTGGGGGATGCAGAATTTCAGAAGAAATGCCTGGGTAAAATGGAAGATGTAAGTAATAACGATGGAAGAACTGTATTGTTTGTGAGTCACAACATGGGTGTCATCCAGCAACTTTGTCAAAAAACCATTCTTTTAAAATCAGGCAACATTGAAGGTTTCGACACTACTAAAAATATTATTGATCAGTATATTTCCGGTATGCAGCATTTTGAGGCTGAGTATATTGTATCCGAGAAAACGGTCCTTACAAAGCCTAATTTTTTTACATTGATCTCACTTCAAAATAAAAAAGGGGAGCAGGCAAGTGAATTTGATTTTAATGAAAGCATGGTTTTGTATTTTAAATTCAGGATCAAAAATCCGACGAATACTTTACAGGTTGGTATTGGCCTGAATGATAAATATCAAAGCCGCATATTTACAGTTGTAAAATCAATTGCTTTTTTCAAGAATAATGGAGATGAATATACAGGGCGTGTTACTATTCCCGCATCTGTAATTGCACCCAATAATTATTCTTTTGTTTTTGCATTGTGGGAAAAAAATGGAGCTGTGCATGATCATATTGAAAATATATGTGCATGCAGAATCCATGATACAGGCACAGATATGGCTTTATATGAAGGTGGCGATAATGGTTGTTTAGTTATCAATCCTATTTGGAACAATGATATTTAGCAAATGGTTTAGAAAACTGGCTGGTAAATTTTATCTCTATGGAAAATTGGAAGGAGAGCGTTTGCTGGCAGTTTCAGTAGCAAAGAGTTATAGATCCAAGGCTACCCTTGGTGCAAATACTATTATCGGCAGGGATGGTAATATAATAAATAATGCCACCGATCAATCAAAAATAATTATTGGATGTGATTGCTGGATAAGAGGTGAATTATTAGTTTACGATACCAGGGGCCAAATCACTATTGGGGATCATGTATTTATAGGTTCTGGTGTTAAAATATGGTCATCAAGTAAAATAAGTATAGGGAACAGGGTTTTAATTTCCCACGACGTTAATATTCACGATAATGATTCACATCCTTTGCATTCAGGTGAAAGGCATGCGCATTTTAAACATATTTTTAATAAGGATGGCCTCCAGGATAAATCTGTTATCAATGAAGCCGAAATCATCATTGAAGATGATGTATGGATAGGGTTTAATGCAACTATTTTAAAAGGAGTAAGGATTGGCAAAGGAGCTATTGTTGGATCAAATACTATTATAACAAAAGATGTTCCTCCTCTTGCTATTATTGTGAACCAGGTTAATGCCACAATCATAAAATATTCAGAATGAGAAAGTGCTTTTTCATTTTTAATTCAATTTACAAGCAACTAAAAAATATTCCATTATTGTAATGATCAAGAAGCTTAAACACGCATTAAAGGAAACCCTTGTCAGTTATAAGAAAATAGACCTGTTGCATCAACGGGAATTAAATGATTATAAACATTCAAAGGTAAATCTTGGGCAGATACAAGCGACTTTAAATAATCAAAAGCCAAAGATCAAAGAACTTTCAGAAGTAGAATTCCAGGTTTTTTCTCAATTTGGTGACGATGGTATTATTCAATACCTCGTAAATAAACTCCCTTTAAAAAATAAAACATTCATAGAATTTGGGGTAGAAAATTACCGTGAAGCAAATACAAGATTTCTTTTAATAAGTAATTATTGGTCGGGGGTCGTTATTGATGGTAGTGAAGAAAATGTGCAGGCAATAAAGAATGAAAGTATGTATGGTTATTTTGATCTAAGGGCAAAGCAATCTTTCATCACAAAAGAAAACATAGATAACATATTAAAAGATTCAGGCTTTAATAAAGAACTTGCTATTTTAAGCATCGATATTGATGGCAATGATTATTGGGTATGGAAAGCAATCACTTCTTTTGAACCGGATATTATTATTTGCGAATACAATTGTTTGTTTGGATTTGAAGATGCCATTACAATTGAATATGATCCGGCATTTGTAAGAGGTAAGAAAACGCCTTTTAATTTTTATGGCATATCACTTAAAGCTGCACAACAAATTGCTTCCGAACGTGGTTATTTTTTCATTGGTTGCAATAGTGCAGGCAATAACGCATATTTTATTCATAATAAATTCCGTAGTGTTTCTCCTATTGAAGAAAGATCGGCAGAAGCCGGGTATAATTTTTCAGTATTTTCCGAGTCAAGAAAAAATGGAGAGCAGCAAAGAGGCATGGATAAGATCAGGAGTATTGATGGCCTTAATGTAATTGATGTTAATACGATGGAGGTAAAAAAAATTGATGCTGAACGTATCATTCAATCTTTGGTTCGTGCAAATAAATTCAGGGGAATTCATTAATAAAGGATGAGAATTATTATTTTAGGATCAGAGGGTTTTATCGGCAGCAGTCTTGTGCGTCATTTTAAAGCAAAGTCATGGGATGTATCAGGATGTGATCTTTATGATAAGCCATCAACCACCTATAATTATTTTAAGATATCCAGATCATCGCTTCAATTTGAAAATATTTTTATTAAAGATAAATATGACGCATGTATAAATGCATCAGGTAGTGGTAATGTCAATTATTCTGTAACGAATCCTTTGGAAGATTTTGAATTGAATACATTTGATACAATCAGGATACTTGACGCTATACGTAAATACAATTCAGACTGCAGGTATGTTCATATATCCAGTGCTGCAGTATATGGCAATCCCGAAAATTTACCTGTGAGCGAACTGGCTTCCTGCAACCCTTTATCACCGTATGGCTGGCATAAATTAATGGCAGAGCAATTGTGTAAAGAATACGTTTCGCTTTATGATCTGAAAATTGTTATAACGAGGCCCTTCTCAATTTATGGTAACGGATTAAAAAAGCAATTGTTCTGGGACATTTACCAGAAATATATCAGTGATCCAACAAAGATAACGTTGTGGGGTAGCGGCGAAGAAAGCAGGGATTTTATTCATATTGATGATGTGGTGCATTCTATGGAACTGATATTGCAAAAAGCGCCTATGAAAGCGGAAGTGTATAATATTGCTTCCGGTAATGAAACTTTAATAAAAGATGTGGTAATGCAATTTTTTTCTTCAATGCCTTTAATGCCGAAGATCATTTTTAACAATGAAACACGAAGTGGAGATCCAAGGAACTGGAAAGCGGATATTTCAAATTTAAGAGCGCTGGGTTTTTTACCAGGCGTTCACTTACAGGCGGGGATACAAAACCTGGCCGAATGGTTATTACAGCCAGGCTTATAATGTAAAATAAAGCATGAGCATCACTTATTGTATTGATAACAAACTAGGAGGAGTTTCTTCTTTAAATTATAACCTTGCGGCTAATGCATTGCCGGGCGTAAAGCAGACGGTTCTTCACATTAATGCAGAAGAATGGAATTTGTCAGCAGCCAACATACATTTTCCCGTTGATAAGGAAATTGATTTCAACTTCAGTGTACACGAGAATGCTTATTCGAGAATCAGGAGGTTTTATAAACTAATCCCGGATGAAGCGGGCGCATTGATATTGAATTATGAGATGGAAATGTATATCCTGGATCGTTATCCTATAAAACAAACCAGTTTTCAACTGGTGCATGATAGCTGGAATGTGAGGCTTGCAGAAAAATATGGACATATCTCAGATGTATTTATCTGCCATAACACGGTCATTTACCAGGAATTGATAAACTTGTTTCCTGCAAGAAAGCAGGATATTTTTTATTTGCCACATGGAGTTAAAATACCGGTAAAATACCGTTCACGGGTAAACGAAAATGAACCTTTGCGATTACTTTTTTTGGGTAGGATCTCCAGTGCTAAAGGCGTTTTTGATCTTCCGGTGATAAGCAGTTTGTTAAGAGAAAGGGACGTTGAATTTGAATGGACATGCATTGGGAACGGGCCCGAACTGGCCAAATTGAAAGAGGAATGGAATTCCAGGGACAAAGTACAGTTTTTATCACCGGCAACTAATGATGAAGTGTTGTCAATTTGTGCTGATATGGATGTGTTTGTGCTTCCGACTAAATTTGAAGGTTCACCGGTTTCTTTGCTTGAGGCGATGAGTGTAGGACTTGTGCCTGTTGTAACCGATCTTCCAGGTGGCATTACTGATATCGTAAAAAATGAAATCGGGTACAGGATACCCATTAATGATAACATAGGATTTGCCAATGCCATTGCAACTTTAAATAACAATCGGGCATTACTAAATACATTAAGCATAAACTGCCGTAAAAAAATCATAGAAGAATTCGATGTTAAACAAACGGCAAAAGCATATCACGGGTTATTTATGCGTTACAAAGAGTTTTACAAACCCAAGGAGCACAAAAAGATGAAAATAGGATCGACGCTTGATCATCCACTTATTCCTTCTTTGGTTTCTAAAACGATAAGGAAAATTGCAAAGCGTACAAAATGATATTACAAAGCTATTTCTATTGGAAGGCCTGCAAAAAATCGGAAAGAAATAACGTGGCAATCAGTTACTGATGTTTAGGCATTTTAAGTATAAAAAATATAATAGACATGGATACTAACGGCATCGCAAACGAAGGGCCGTTGGTCAGTGTATTAATGACCTGTTATAACCGTGAGGCTTATATTGCCAATGCAATAGAAAGCGTATTGAATTCAACATTCACAGATTTTGAACTCATTATTGTTGATGATGGTTCAAAAGATAACAGCGTAGCTATTTTGAGAAGTTATGAGCAAAAAGATAAAAGGGTAAAGGTTTATCAAAATGAAGTAAATCTCGGAGACTACCCAAATAGGAACAAAGCGGCCAGCTATGCAAATGGTAAATACATAAAATATGTGGATGCGGACGATTATTTATATCCTCACGGTTTGGAACAAATGCTTTTGTATATGGAGCAATATGATGATGTAGCTATTGGTTTATTTGGATTGACCCAGGATAACAAACAACCTTTCCCGCTACGGCTTGAACCAAAAGATTCATTTCGCAGGCATTACATTGATAACATCTTTACTTTCGGCGTTGCGCCATTATCAACCATTATCCGGAGAGATATATTTGAAGCAGAGAATGGATTCAGCAACAGGCGTATGGTTGGAGATTTTGAGTGCTGGGTAAGATTGTCTGCGAAATACCCAATTGCTATATTACCGGTTGTTGGGTGTTGGTACCGGAAACATGATGCACAGGAAATCAATCATGTCAGAAAATTTTTAGGCGATTATCATTCAATAGCAAAACATGCTTTTAGAATAGCAAGAGATAAGGGTTTTATTTCTGAGGCAGAATTTAAAATGATCAATAAAACAACAGAGAAGAAATTTTTGAGGATGATGGCGAATGTTTTAATAAAGCGGAAAGATTTTAAATTGTACAAACATAATCTGGAAAGCTCGGGTGATAATATTTTTAACCTTATAAAAAGCTTATTCTAATGATACCAGTAACAAAACCATTTCTTCCGCCACTAGAAGAATACCATGAATATTTAAAGAGTATCTGGGAAAGAAACTGGCTTACCAATAATGGTCCTGTGGTAAATGAGCTTGAATTAAAATTAAAGGACTATCTGAATGTTCCTCACTTGTTGTATCTGAACAATGGCACGATCGCATTGCAAATAGCCATAAAAGCATTGGGTCTGCAAGGTGAGATCATTACAACGCCATTTAGTTATGTAGCTACAACAAGCAGTATAGTTTGGGAAGGATGCAAGCCGGTGTTTGTTGATATTGATCCCAATTCATTAAATATTGATCCGGCAAATATTGAAAAAGCAATTACAAAAGATACGGTTGCTATTCTTGCTACGCATGTGTATGGTAACCCGTGTGATATTGACGGCATACAGGCAATCGCTTCCAGGCATGGACTTAAAGTGATCTATGATGCAGCTCATTGTTTTGGTTCAACCTATAAAGGCAAATCTGTTTATGCTTATGGAGATGTATCTACAGCAAGTTTCCATGCAACCAAATTATTTCAAACCGTTGAAGGAGGAGCTGTATTTACCAATGATGCAGCACTTTTGAAAAAAATGGCATTTATGAGAAACTTCGGCCATGCGGGACCGGAAGATTTTGCAGAAGTTGGTATAAACGGGAAAAATAGTGAGTTTCATGCGGCCATGGGATTAACAAATTTAAAATACATCGCAAACATATTAGCGTCAAGAAAAAGCCAATGCTTCCATTACGATAAATGGTTGAAGCGGAGTAATATGAAGACGATTGTTATTAACAAGCAGGCAGGGTTCAATTATTCTTATTACCCGCTTATATTGCCGGATGAAGCGACAACTCTCACGGTGATCAATACACTTGAAGGTAACTGGATTTATCCAAGAAGATATTTTCATCCTTCTTTAAATACAATTGGTATATATAAAGCCGGGCAGTTACCAATAAGTGAAGATATTTCAAAAAGAATTATTTGCCTGCCGCTTTATCATACGCTTTCTGAAGAAGAGATTGATTTTGTATGTAGGATTATTTTAAGGGCATTGAAATATACCGTATGACGATCGCCGTTATGCAGCCTTATTTTTTTCCTTACATTGGTTATTTTCAAATGATCAATGCGGTTGACAGGTTTGTGATTTTTGATGATGTGAATTATATTAATAAAGGTTGGATCAACAGGAACAATATACTCGTAAATGGAAAACCCAATAAGATTACTGTTCCTTTAAAAGAAGCAAGCCAGAATAAACTGATCAGGGATATTTTTTTGTCAGATGACCAGAAAGGAATTGATAAGATTGGTAAGACAATAGAAATGAGTTATAAAAAAGCTCCTTTTTTCGGTAATGTTTTCTCCTTTATCCATGATTGTATCTCTGCAAAGACTGGTTCAATTTCCGAATACAATACAAAAATATTAAGAGCAACCTGTTCGTATCTTGATATTCGAACAGCCTTTGTCTCAACTTCATCCGTTTATAACAACACATCGTTGCAGGCACAGGAAAGAATACTTGACATATGTGCCAAAGAAAATGCGGATGAATATATAAATGCGATCGGTGGTATGGAACTTTATTCGAAGGAATTATTCCGGGAAAGAAATGTCAGGTTAAAATTTATAAAAGCAAAACCTGTAGTGTATAAACAATCGGGGAATGAATTTGTACCCTGGCTTTCTATGATTGATATATTGATGTTCAATTCACCGGAACAAATAAATGAAATGTTGAATCAATACGAATTATTTTGAAAAAAAATTACGAAGAAATAATAAAACATTATGAAGATTGCCTTGAAAAACATGGCGACAATCACCTTGGTGTAGACTGGCCAAAAGCAGCAGATGTAGATAAGCGATATAAAGTAATGACAGATATCATCAGGGTAAATGAAGATAAAAGACATTTGGTTAGCCTGCTTGATTTTGGTTGTGGAACTGCTCATTTGCTTGAGTATATAAAAAATAATAACCTCGGCCAGGTTTTATATTCAGGGC
The DNA here is from genome assembly GCA_039934735.1 of Ferruginibacter sp. Classification (GTDB taxonomy): domain Bacteria; phylum Bacteroidota; class Bacteroidia; order Chitinophagales; family Chitinophagaceae; genus Ferruginibacter. The sequence goes on from JBDTLP010000022.1 coordinate 17,890, forward strand.
TTGATATTTCACAAAAATTCGTTGATGTTGCTAAAAACAAATTTCCGAAAAACACTTTTTATACCGGGGATATTTTCGATGAAACATTCAGCCTGCCCAACTTTGATTATATTATTATGAATGGCGTATTTACCGAAAAAAGAAATTTGTCATTTGAGGATATGTGGACATACTTTACCAGTATGATATCATTGGTTTATCAAAAGGCGGAAAAAGGGATTGCTTTTAATGTAATGTCGAAAAATGTTGAGTGGGAAAGGGATGATCTCTTTCATGTTCCGACAGATTTGTTAAGTAATTTTATTTGTAAAGACCTTACCCGTGATTTTATAATCAGGAATGATTATGGATTGTATGAATATACAATGTACATTTTCAAAAGATAAATTGTATGTCTAAAATAATAATTTTCGGAATACAGGATTTTGCTGAACTGGCACATTATTATCTCGTGAATGATTCTTTACACGAGGTAGTGGCATTCAGTGTTGATGAGCAATATCTTCCAGCGGATAAGCATTACCGTGGCTTGCCTGTTGTGGCTTTTGAAAGTGTTGAAAATGTTTATCCTCCCGGCGATTTCAAATTCTTTGCGCCATTGTCGCCGCAAAAAATGAATCGTTCTAGAGAATCTGTTTATAATAAAGTGAAAGAAAAAGGTTATGAACTTATCAGTTATATAAGTAGCAAAGCAACGGTTTTTAATAATGAGATCGGGGATAATTGTTTTGTATTTGAGGATAATACTTTACAGCCATTTACCAATATCGGCAACAATGTAATATTATGGAGTGGCAATCATATTGGACATCATGGCATCATTAAGGATCATGTAATGTTTACTTCACATGTTGTTTTGTCGGGGCATTGCGTTGTAGAAAGTTATTGCACCCTTGGTGTAAATTCAACAATAAGGGACAATATTATTTTGGCAGAAGGAACTTTTGTAGCCATGGGTGCGTGTATAATAAAGAATACGGAAGCCTGGGGAATGTATAAAGGGAATCCTGCAATAAAATCAGAAAGGTCAACTAAAGATCTATAAATGCCCTGGAATAAAAAAGGCTTAATCTATAATGTAAATGGAGCATTTGAATGGAATAAAAGTCATGCACAGGTTCCCGTTATAGATGTATTACACGACAGGTTGAGGATCTATTATGCTACCCGCAATGCAGCTGGAAAAAGTAATATTTCATTCATAGAAACCGATAGGAAAGATCCTGCTAAAATATTATTTGAAAACAATAAACTATTATTTGAACCTGGTCATTTAGGTACGTTTGATGATTCTGGTCTAATGCCCTCTTCAATTATTTCTGTTAACAAAAAAAAATATTTGTACTACATAGGGTGGACGACCCGTCAAACTGTTCCTTATCAAAATGCTGTTGGGCTTGCAATAGGTAAAGATGGAACCAGTTTCAATAAATTTTCTGAAGGCCCGATAATAACAGTTAATCATATTGAACCTTATTTTTCAGGGACCTCGTTTGTTATGTTTGATGAAGGAATATATAAAATGTGGTACCTCTCATGCATAGGATGGGAAACAATAGAAACGCAGGTAGAACCTTTGTACAATATTAAATATGCAGAATCAAACGATGGAATCAACTGGATACAAACAGGAAAAGTTGCGATTGAATTAATTGGGAATGAAGGAGGGCTTGTCAGTGCATCGGTAATTAAAGAGCATGGAATTTATAAAATGTGGTTCGGCAAAAGAAAGAAAGCCGGCTATAGAGAAAATATAGTTAACGGTTACCGAATTGGTTATGCCGAATCAGGTGATGGTATTAATTGGGTAAGAAAAGATGAACAGGCAGGAATAGATATTTCGGCAGATGGCTGGGATTCAGCAATGATATCTTATCCTTATGTAGTTAAGATTGATGATACATTAATTATGTTTTACAATGGAAATGGTTTCGGGAAAAGCGGTATTGGATATGCAACCTGGCAGGATTGACGGAAAGGCTTTGGTAGCGATATGGATGGTAACTTATAACCATGGTAAGTTTATTCGTGATGCTATAGAATCTGTTATGGTGCAAAAAACATCCTTCGATTGTAAATTATACATTGGCGAAGATTTTTCCAGTGATGAAACACGGACGATTTGTATAGAATTGAAGAATAAATATCCTGGTAAAATCGAACTTTTTTTGAATGAACGGAATTTAGGTTCAGAGCAAAATGCAAGAAATATTTATAAACAATGTTTTGCTTCTTCAGCAAAATACATAGCAATGCTTGAAGGAGATGATTACTGGTCGGATTCATACAAATTACAAAAGCAAATTGATTTCCTGGAAAATAATGAATCTTTTAATGCATGTTTTCACAATGTTTCTATTATTGATGCAGATAATCCGGAAGGACAGCATCAGGAGTTGGTATATCAGGCTGGCCGTAAAAGTGAAATTGGATTGGACGATCTTGGAGATGGTGATTATATGAAGACCTGTTCATTGGTGTATAGAAATCAGCCAGCAGCCTTCACTCCCTTTATGAATGATGAACTTCCGATTAGGGATACTTCTCTTGGTTATTGTTTATTATTTGATGGTAAAAAAGCAAAATATGTTGATGAAACAATGGCAATATACCGTAAACATTTTGGCGGAATAATCAGCAAAGTATCTTATGAAGAAAAATTAATTTTCAAACTTAATTCTTTAAAAATTTATAGAAATTTTTATCATGATAGTATTCTTAAGCCACGATTAAATAAACAATTCGAGGATCATACCAAACAACTTTTGAGAATTTCCGCTAGAGGATTGAAATTTTTCCAGGCTACGAAATGTCTTAATAACCTGGTGTTGAATAAGATTGCGCCATCTACGAACCGTGATACAAAAGGTTCCATTCTGCATAAAAATGAAATACCTAAAAAAATACTTTTCACTTTCGATTATGAATTGTTCTTAGGCGTTGATAGTGGTAATGTTTCAAATTGTTTGATAAAATCAACTAATAAGATACTTGATATGTTGAATAAATATTCCCTCAATGGAATATTTTTTGTTGATACTTTATACCTCTGCCATCTAAAAGATTTGTGTGAAAATAACCAGGTCGCAAAAAAAGATTTTGATCTTATAGCGCTTCAATTAAACAGGATGGTAAATGAAGGCCACGATGTTTTTATGCATATTCATCCACATTGGATCGATGCTGTGTATAATGAAAAATTAAACACCTGGAGCCTGAGGGATTATTCAAAGTATCTTTTTTCTTCCCTTGATAATGATACACAGGCTAACCTGTTTAAAATATCTTATGATATACTGAAAGAAATAATTACTGCAGAAGATTTTTTACCTGATGGTTATCGTGCAGGTGGCTGGAGCATTCAGCCTTTTCCATCTTTCAAGCCTTATTTCGAAAAGTATGGTATCAAACACGAGTTCAGTGTAATACCAGGAAAATCAGTTGAGAGTACAGGATTAAGATTCGATTTTATTGATTGCCCGGAAAAAAATATTTATAAGTTTGAGAATGATGTTTGCGAGGAAAAAGGAAATGGAAAATTTACAGAGTATGCCATTTCTGTTTTAGAAATCCCTCATTGGCTTGATTATATTGATAATAAAGTGAGCGTTTTGTTTTTTGTTTTAAAATTGAAATTTGCATGGCCAATTGGTAATGGTAAAACCATACAGATATCAAATATTGTGAGTGTTGATAAGCATGATAGTGGCAGAAGGCGGATTGTAGCCAGTTTTGAAAATTTCAATTTCCTGCTTACTTTTTTTCATTTGCGTACTATTTCAAAAAAAGATTACTGGCATTTTATATCTCATCCGAAGATATTATCACCAATGAATTTATTTTTCATGAATTATTTTTTGAAAAGGCTTAATAAAAAATTTAACGTGGAAACCAATTTCAGAAAATTTTGATGAATGAAAAGATAAACATACTGTTTGTCGCTTTTGAATTTCCTCCATTGGGAGGTGCTGGTGTTCAACGATCACTGAAGTTTGTAAAATACCTTCAGCAATTTGATATCAATCCCATTGTTATTACAGTAAAGGAAAATGATTATCCATCAGTTATGCCTGGTCATGCGATGGATTATACACTCATCAATGATATTCCACAAGGAACAGTTATAGAAAAATTTCATTGCAAGGCGCAACCACCTGCAAAGAACAAACTGCATGAATGGGCTAGGATTTATTTTTCAGTAACTGAGAATTTTAAGGATTATTGGAAAGAAGATTTAGTAAAAGGATTACCAGGAATAATAAATAATTACAATCCTAAAGCAATATATATCAGCCTGCCACCATTCGCCATAGCACCTCTGTGGCTTGATTTGCTTAAAGATTATCAATTACCACTTATCGTAGATTTCAGGGATGCATGGACGCAGTGGAACATTGCACCTAATGGTAGTTATATTCATTACCGCATAAAATTGCAACAGGAAAAAAATATACTTAAAAAAGCAGGCCGTGTTGTTTGTTCCAGCGAACAAACAATGAAAGACATGACCAGGGTTCATCCTTCCATTGACAAAAATAAATTTTCTGTTATAACAAATGGATATGATGGCGCAATAGATATTAATGATAACCTATCCATCAGTAATAATAAAAAAATTAAGATCGGATACGTAGGAAGTTTTTATTATACACCAGAAGCAAGGGAACTGATTTTTAAACCCTGGTGGCGCAAGCCACTTCACAGAATGTTGAATTATGTTCCAAGAAAAGAGGACTGGCTTTATCGTTCTCCCTATTTTTTCTTTAGAACAATTCGTTCTTTAATAGACAAAGATCCATCGATGAAAGAGCGGATCGAAATTCATTTTGCGGGGCAAAAACCTGGCTGGTTGGTTTCACAAATAGAATCTTTTGGCCTCAATGAAATATGTCACCATCATGGCTACCTGCACCATGATGATGTTATGACTTTTCAGCAACAGTGCGATACGCTGCTGATCACTTCTGCAAAAGTACCTGGAGGAAGAGATTTTAGTATTGCCGGCAAGACCTTTGAATATTTCAGTATTGGAAAACCAATCCTTGCTTTTGTATGTGAAGGATCGCAAAAAGATATTCTTGTTGAAACAGGGATGTCGGTGATCTGCGATCCTGATAATGTTCAAACAAGTGGAGAATTGGTAAAAAAATTATTTGATGGTAAACTCGTATTGAATCCTGATAAGGTTGCGATAGCAAAATACCATCGTAAAAATCTTACACAAAAACTTGCAGGCTTAATAAACGAACTGGTTAGTTAATAAATATGCAAACAGATAACAGGTTTCTACAGGAAAGAAATAAAATAGTATTTTTCGATTTCCTTTTTTGGATTTTGCTTGCTGTTATATTTCCGGCAGCAAGCGGCCATTTTGGACTTAATAATATCCTGCATATTTTTTTATATTTCTCTGCAGTTTATTATGCAGGCGAGATATTATTATCAAAAATTGATGTCATCAGCCAAATTCCTTTTCTATTCAGATCAGGCATATACATGGTTCTTGGTGCCATTTTTTGCGGCGTTCTGTTTTTGTTTTTCTCCTCCGGGTTTATCTTATATACGCTTTCTACCTGCCTGTTTATTGATGTTTTTTTTAGAAGGCGTGTTGTTTTTAATTTCTCTTTTAATTATTTTATTTGCCTTGTTCCTTTTTTTATTATGCTTTTTCAGCAATTGGAATTGGCATATGCTGTTCAAAAAACGGTTACACTAAAAGGAGGCGATTATTATTTTTATACGCTGATCGTTGAGTCACTTAAAACCAACCAGTCATTAACGAATGCGGTTTACCAGTCGGGGCTTCCCATTAATTATTCTATAGCACCTTTTCTTGCACCTGCACAACTTGCTAAGTTTGCCGGCATTTCTGCGCAGTTCTCTTTATGGGGCGTGTTTGGTAAAATAATACCTATCGTTTGTTTTGGAACTTTATCTTATGTGGTGGTAAGGGTTTATGAAACATTGTTTGGCAGTCAACCCAATAAAAGGATATTTAATAAAATGCTGTTGCTGACATCCTTCATGCTTTTATTTTTAGGGCCCTTACACCTGCTGAACCTGGTAAAACTGGATTTTAAAAATGTGTTACTATTGGGTGAGGGATATGTTCTTCCGATTGGCAGTCCCGGTTTTGCATTGTCAATGTTTGCATCTGGCCTGGCACTCCTGTTTGTATTTTCAAAAACAAAGTACAATGTCTATGATAAGATTATGATCATTGTACTTTTGGGGATCGTAAGTGGTAGCAAGATTGCTTTATTCCTTCCGCTCGGGGCATTCCTGGGTACTTTGTCATTGCTATGGTTATTTAAAAAACAACCTGGTCTTTTTTATACAGTATTGCTGGCACTTCCATTTTGTGTTCTGATCTATATGTTGACCTTACGTGCAAAAGATGCGATAGGGGTACTTGCGTTTACACATGATGGTTATTACCAAACATTTTTCCTGGATGTTGCCGATAAGTATGGTATCCATGGATCAGCAGCTATGAAGGTTTTCCTTGCTATGTCTATCGTTGCCTTCATGTGGTTAAGCATTAAGTTGCTTATTTTAATAATATCCGGGATTGCACTTTTTAAAACAAACTACCGGGCAGTTTCGATTATGGTTGCAGGAATTATAGGACTCGTCATTAGCACGCTCCCTGCCTTTTTTTTAAATGCTTATGGTGTAGATTCATCAGGAGCATTTTTATTTGATGGTAAATATGACATGCCACAATTTGTAAGAGGTGGTATTTTTATATTGTCGGTTATAACATGCATATTTGCGTTATACGTTATTTATAACTACCCTACAATTTTTATTAAAAGAGGGATGCTTTTTTTAATTTGTTTTTGGATGATACCGATTGCTTATAGTTTTTTTAAAACGGGTGGATATACAGTAATAAAAATTGAAAATCCTGATTGGTATAAAGAAGCAACAGAAGACTTTATGAAAGCAAAGCCTAAATTAATGGCTATGCAGGGAGGCAAGGATAGCATGGGTCGTTATTACCGGGGAATGATGTTGACGCAATTGGGGGTTCATCCCTGGTTTTGCACGGGTACACGTTTACAAGATGGTTATATTTTTGTGCAGCGTGCACAGGATAGAAATATTCTTTTTCAAAAAATATTTGATAGTACTTTGTCATTGTCATTGAGAAGATCTGCAGCAGACAGCATTAAAATGCAGGGAGTAGATTGCGTGGTTGCTTCACCGCCAACATTGGACAAAATTTTATTTGCACAAAAAGATTCACTTGTTTCTAAAATGCCGCAAACAAAATGGTTCTATAAATTAAACTAACGGGCATCTCTAAAAACCTACCTTTTCCTCTACTTTGTCGTAGAGCCCGATGAATTTCGGGGAGAGGAATTAAAGCTGAGGTTCAAAAAAGGAATAGGCTTTTAGGGATGCCTCATCTTATAATAAAAATATTTTTTTAAATTGATCAAAGTAGGAATAATAGGATATGGTTATTGGGGACCAAATCTTGTAAGGAATTTCAATGCACTTGATAACTGTAAAGTTATTTGCGTTGCAGATGCAAGGGCAGAACGGTTAAGTCTTGTTGCTAAGAATTATCCCACTATTGAATGCGTAACTGATGCGAATGACCTATTAAATCATTCCCAGGTAGATGCTGTTATCATTGCAACACCAGTGTTTACTCATTTTGACCTTGCTAAAAAAGCATTGCAAAATGGCAAGCATGTTTTACTGGAGAAACCAATGGCATCAACCGTTGCGGAAGCAAGTGAACTGATTGAAATTGCAGCAAAAAAAAATTTGTTGTTAATGGTTGATCATACTTTCCTTTACACAGGAGCTGTTCAAAAAATGAAATCGCTGATTGATAGTGATGCAATCGGAACCCTGAGATACATAGATTCAACAAGGATCAATCTTGGTTTATTACAACCTGATATAAATGTATTGTGGGACCTTGCTCCACATGATCTTGCTATTTTACTTTACCTGAATAATTTAAAGCCATATAGCATCAATGCAACCGGGATATCGCACACGAAGAACGGGATTGAAAACATTGCGTATCTCACGGTAAATTACCAGGAAAATTTTATTGCACATTTTAATTGTTCATGGACATCACCCGTAAAACTTCGAACCTTCCTGGTAGGTGGCAGCGATAAAATGCTTGTGTATAATGATCTTGAACCTGCAGAAAAATTACGAATATATGATTCAGGATTTGAAGTGAAAAATCACGACGATCGTTTGAAATTAATGGTCGAATACAGGGCAGGTGATATTCATATACCACAGGTTTCCCTGCATGAGGCATTGAAAGAAATGGCGAATGATTTTATAACATCCATTTTAGAGCAAAAAGTACCACGTTCAACTTCATCCCTGGGATTAGAAGTGGTGCGCATCTTAGAGATTTCACAGCAATCATTAAAGCAGGGAGGAAAAGAAATTTTATTATAACATGGAAACAGTTACAATCAGCAATGAAAAACAAAGTCTGAATAATGTAAGCATTGGAAAAGATGTACGCATTTTTAATTTTGTAAATGCATATGGCTGCAGTATTGATGATGGTTCTAAAGTTGGCGCATTTGTAGAAATACAAAAAGGAGCAAGCATTGGAAAAAATTGTAAGATATCAAGCCATAGTTTTATTTGTGAAGGTGTACATATTGAAGACAATGTATTTGTTGGGCATGGCGTCATGTTTACAAATGATCTTTTTCCAAGAGCAACAAACTCTGATGGTTCTGCACAAACAGATGCTGATTGGGTTTTGGTAGAAACATTTGTTAAGAAGGGTGCATCCATTGGTAGTAATGCAACTATTTTATGTGGGATTACCATTGGGGAAAATGCATTAATCGGGGCAGGGGCGGTAGTTACCAAAGATGTACCTGCCAATACAGTTTATGCAGGCAATCCTGCGAAATTCATTAAAAATATTTAAAGTAAAAATGGATAAGAAAATTCCTTGTCTTGATTTGCAGGGACAAAACCAGCAAGTAAAAAAAGAAGTATTCGAGGCATTTGAAAAAGTATATGCAAAAACTGCTTTTTCAGGCGGCCCTTTTGTAGAAGAATTTGAAAAGGCGTATGCTGATTATATCGGCTCATCGTTCACGATAGGTTTAAGTAATGGTACTACTGCATTGCACCTGGCCATGCTTGCCTTGAACATAGGCGTTGGTGATGAAGTGATCATTCCTGCAAACACGTTCATCGCCACAGCCTGGGGCATTTCTCATGCAGGTGCCACACCAGTGTTTGTTGATTGTGATGCAGCAACCTGGGAGATTGATGCAAATAAAATTGAAGCTGCTATAACGCCGAAAACAAAAGCTGTTATTGGTGTGCACTTATACGGACAGCCATTTGATATTGATGCAGTAAAAGCTATCTGTGATAAACATAAACTTTTTCTTATCGAAGATGCGGCCCAGGCACAGGGTGCAAGATATAACGGTAAGAATGTAGGAACCTTTGGAGAAATGGCTTGCTATAGTTTCTACCCGGGTAAAAACCTGGGTGCATGTGGAGAAGCCGGCGGCATCACTACTAACAATGAAGCGTATGCGAAACACCTGCGTTCTTTAAGAAATCACGGAAGTGTTGTTCGCTATTACCATGATGAGATCGGCTATAACTACAGGATGGGAGGTTTGGAAGGCGCTTCACTTACTGTGAAACTAAAATACCTGGAAGGTTGGAACAACAGGAGAAGAGAAATTGCAGGAAGGTACCAGCAACAAATTACAAATACGAAGATCAACATGCAGCAAAAACCTTCATGGGCAGATGGTATCTATCATCTTTTTGTTGTAACATCAGCAGATAAAGATGCATTGGTAAAACACATGGAAGCAAATAATATCATTCCGGCATATCATTACCCCGTGCCATGTCATTTGCAAAAAGCATATGCAGGCCTGGGACATAAGGAAGGTGATTTTCCAAATTCAGAATGGCTTGCTGCTCATTGTGTGAGCCTGCCTATGTATGCAGAGTTGACGGATGAAGATGTTGATCATGTCATTGATGTGATGAATAAATTTTAAAAGTTGAAAAAGAATTTTAATTGTTATATCTGCAGTTCGGAAAAAGGGAAGGAATATTTTTCCATAGATAATTATCCTGCATACATTGTTCCTTTGCCCGCCAGCTATGCATTGAATGTTGTAAAAGCTCCATTGGCATTGTATGCGTGCGATCATTGCGGGCATATGCAGATACCTGAACCTGATTCAGAAATTCAACGTAAGATCTACGAAGAATATTATAACTATTATGTTGTAGATAGCAGCGAAGCATTGGTGGCACAGTATAGAAATCCATTTACCAATTTCCTGAACAATTTAAAAAGTGAATACAAACTGAAAAATGGGGACCTCCTCGAGATCGGTTGTTCTTCAGGTGAAAGAACAGCATTTTTTTCAACGTTTGGAAAAAGTTACACAGGTGTAGATCCTTCGAATAAAATTGAATTAGCAAAAAATAAATTTCCGCAGCATACATTTATACAGGGATATTTTCCGGAGGCATTGCCTTCTTCTACTTTTGATATCGTAATAAGCCAGTTCAATCTTGAACATATTCTTGATGTAAATAAATTTGTAAGCAATATTTACAATGCCTGTAATGAAGGTGGATTATTCATTGTGCAGGTTCCCGATGCGAATTTTTTTACAAGAACCGGGCAACCTAATTTTTTAGCACACGAGCATATACAATATTTCATAAAGGAAACGCTTAGCTTTTTACTTCAGCAAAATGGATTTGATCCTATCGCCTGGGGAGAAGAAGGGCCAAGTTTGATTTGTGCAGCAAAAAAAACGAGTAGCGCTTTGCAGAAAATTTCTATTGATGTAGAAAGCATTTTAGAAAAAGTAAAAACGCAGGCAACACTTTTTAATGATACCGTTGCATTGCCGGAAGAAATAATCTTTTATGGAGTAGGGCCGCAGTTATATTGGCTGTTGGATAAATTTAAAGGCAAAATGGATCATGTTATTGTGGTAGATGATAACCCCGACTACCAGGATTTGTGTTTGCCAGGATATAGCAATAGCATTACTACCATTTCAAAAGAGTTGATTGAACAAAAGCAAAACATCGTTTTAAGTCTTAATAAAATATACCACGAAAAAGTATTGAATAAAATAAAAGCATTCAAGGTTTCATGCAACGTGATATTAAATGAAAACAATTCCTGGATTAAAAAAGATATTTAAATTATGTCAAAAATTACTTCGGTAAAGATCAGCAATGATCCAAAACAATTTGATGAGATCAGGTTGCTTATTGAGCAAGAAGGAGCCGTTATACTCAGGGGAATCATCACAAAAGAAACTGCGCAAAAATTAAAGCAGGATCTAAACAGCAGCCTTGATGAAGATCTTCAGCAATTTGGCGACAACTATATTTTTAAGGGAATGGTTCATGCACTTATGAACCGGAAAAAAAGTTTTGTTGAATTGCTGGATGATAAAAATATCCTGGGAATATTCAGATCTATTTTAGGAAAAGGTGCAATTCTTCATGCATACAATTCATCTTCGATGCCACCTGCGCTTACAAATTTTTCCAGATCGATACACGTTGATTGCCCGAGGCTGATACCGGGATACATAACAAATATGGGAATTACAATTGCTGTTGATGCATTTACCCCAACCAATGGGGCTATGGAAATATGGCCATCTTCATTCACGCAAATGACTGCACCTTCTGAAGAAAATTTTGTTGCCAACAAAGTTGATCTTGATGATCTGGAAATTGGAGATGCTATTTTATTCAATGCAAGATGCTGGCATCGCGGCGGTATCAATAAAACAAATGACTGGCGCCATGCCGTAACAATGAATGTTTGCCGTGCCTATATGCGCCAGCAATTTGATTTCAGTGAATTGATGGGCGAAGAAAAGATTGATACGCTTTCTGAAGATGTGAAACAATTTATTGGTTATAATGTGAGGATGCCGCATAATATGGAAGAATTTTTATTGCCAGCAGATAAAAGAAAATATAAAGCGGGCCAGGAATAATGCAGGCAAACTGGAATATTAAAAGACTGGGTAAGGAAGATGAAGTTTTATATGATGCTTTTATAAAAAAAAATAGCATAGAAAATCCTTCTGTTTTGGGATACCATTACAATTTTTATAAAAAAGCATTAGAGGATTCAAATGTCGGGGAAGCTTTTTATACAGGTTTATATGACTCTGATGACATTATTGCTGTGCTGCCAGGTTTTATTAAGACCAGTAACGTGGGAACGGTGTACAATGCAATGCCTTTCTTTGGGCCCAATGCAGGAGTGCTTGCAACCATTGAACACAATACTTATGAAGTACATGAGGCACTTATAAATTATGTGTGTGACCAGTTGAATGGTTTTGAAAATATTTTAAGCGCTGCTTTTTACACGCCTTTTCTTTCTGACAATGTTGAATGGTACAAGCAAATTTTACAAACTGATCTTGTTGTTGATAAGTATACACAATACCTCGACATTCAAAGCACAGAATTATCAGCTAAAATAAAATACGATCTGCGAAAAGCAGAAAAGGCCGGGTTGACATTGTCCACTGATATCAATGATGAAAAAGTAAATACTTTGTTTGAAATTTATACTCAAAATTGTATTGACTATTCTATTCCACCTAAGCCTAAATCTTTTATTGAATCATTGGCATCCGCAAGCAGGAAGGGTGAACAGGTAGATTTTTGTTTCGCTCATTATGAAAATGAAATTGTTGGCGGCATGATCGTTTTATATTCGGCAACAACATTGAGTTATTATTTACCTTGTTCATTAACAAGTGCAAGAACAATACAACCTGTTACGGTTATGATAGATCATGCACTGCAACAGGCAAAACAAAGAGGATTAAAATACTGGAACTGGGAATCTTCTCCTACAAAAGAATCGGGCGTGTATAAGTTTAAGGAAAAATGGGGCTCAATAGAAAGTGAATACAAAATATTTATAAAGACTTTTTGTTCAAAGGAAAAATTTGTCGAAATCGGTAAGGAAAAAATTGCAGAAGTATTTCCTTACTTTTTTGTTTATCCCTTTCATTTAATTAACTGATATGTTTGGAATCATTGGAGTTAATCCAATTGCAACAATAGCAATTCAGATCATAAGGAAACAACTTCCTGGCGAAGCATTTTTTTTTGTTGATGACGATGAACAAAAAATGAAAAGAACATTTGATGGAGTAGAAGTGCTTTATAATAAGCAAGCATTGCAAAAAAAAATTGAAAATGGCAATCCATTCAATCTTGCTATTTCATTTGGAGAAAAATTACTTGCGAAAAAGAAAATCCTTTTTCATGAATTGAATGAATTTGCAAATGTTTCTTTCCCAATTTTAAAACATGAAACTGCTATTGTTTCTGAATTAGCGGCTATCCATGATGGTAATATTTTAAGTTTTGGAACGATCATCGGGCATAAAACAATTCTAAAGCCTGCTTCTGTTTTTTGGGGAGGCGTGGTTGTAGAACATGATTGTGTGATTGGAGAAAGTTGTTACCTGGCACCCAATGTTACGATTTCCGGTTTTGTAAAGATTGGCGATTGTAGCCTCATCGGAAGTGGGGCAGTAGTGATGCCTGAAGTGAAAATAGGTAATAATTGTATCGTTGGTGCAGGTGCGGTTGTTACAAAAAATGTTCCTGATAATTCGATAGTAGCAGGTGTACCTGCAAAATTTATAAGATCATGCAATTAATTTCAGTAATCATTCCTGCATACAATGAGAGCACCGGTGTGCATGATGCGTATAAAGCTGTTAGAAAAGTTTTTGAAGAAAAACTGAGTAGTTATGATTACGAAATCATTTTTGTGGAGGATGGAAGTGTTGATGATACTTTTTCGCAGATTGAAATCATTTGCGCAAATGACCATAAAGTAAAAGGAATAAAATTTTTAAATAATTATGGTGCACACACTGCTATACGTGCAGGGCTGGAAAGCAGCAATGGAGATATGGCTGTGTTTATGGCTTGCGACCTCCAGGATCCCCCTGATGTTTTTCCTGAACTGGTTGCACAATTGCAAGAGCCTTATGATATTGTTTTAGCTGTCAGGCAAACACGAGCAGATTCATTCAAGGATAAAATTTTCTCAAAAATGTTTTTTTCATTGATGAGAAAATATGTCTCATCAAAATTGCCGGAAGAAGGTTCAAGTATGTACCTGATGAGCAAGAAGGTGGTTAAATCTTTAAAACAATTTAAAGAGAGAAACCTTACGCTTGAATCTATGTTCGTACTGATGCATTATAAACATACCACCGTTGTTTACGAAAGGAAGAGCAGGATCCAGGGGAAAAGCGGTTGGTCATTTTCCAAGAAAATAAAAATCTTTATTGATTTTTTTGTTGCCTATTCTTATTCGCCTATACGGTTTGTAACAGTTACGGGGGTTATTATTTTTTTACTCGGTATTTTTTGGTCATTATATGTAGTGCTGCGTACACTCATCGTAGGGGATATGAGCCCCGGCTGGCCCGCACTCATTTCTGTATTGGTAATCGGTTTTGGCATCACCAATATTTCATTGGGAATTATTGCAGAATATTTGTGGCGAGTGCTGGATGAATCCAGGAGACGGCCAAACTACATCATAGATAAAAAAATTAATTTCGATGAATAAAATAAGCTGGAGTATTTTATTGGCAACACTCTACGCAATTCTGAATGTATCAGGATCAGCTTTGATTAAGAATAAGTTAAAGAATTATACGTTAGCTGGTTTCAGTGATTGGCTGAATTTTCTTTTTTCTTTTCAAACCATTATTGCTTTTGCTTTGATATTTATTTCAGCATTGCTGATGTTCAAAGCACTTTCATTTGCGGAATTCGTTTTTATCATTCCTATTGCGACTGGAATTAATTTTTTGACTACTGTGCTGGTAGGATATTTTTTATTCAATGAAAGGGTGAACTATATTTCTTTTATTGGTTTTTCTCTTATTCTCTCAGGCATTATCGTTTTAAGTTTAAATAATATGTCAAATGCAAAATGATCTGGGGAAAATTCTCGTTACAGGTGGCGCAGGATTTATTGGTTCTCATTTAACAGATAAATTACTTTCATTGGGTTATCATGTAACAGTACTTGATAATCTTTCCAATGGTAAAAGAGAAAATCTTTCACTTGCAACTGAAAATAAAAATTTCAATTTTATAGAAGGAGATATTCTTTCAAAAGAAGATTGTACGCTTGCGATGAAGGATATAAATTTTGTTTATCATCTTGCGTGCCTTGGTGTACGTCATTCTTTGCACAGCCCTTTTGAAAATCACCGGGTAAATGCAGAAGGAACTTTGAATGTGCTGGAAGCTGCAAAAAAAAATAGCGTTGAACATTTTTTTTATATTTCAACTTCGGAAGTGTATGGCCGCACAGACAGTTTTCCTATCGATGAAAACGCAAGAACAAACCCGCTAACTGTTTATGGATCATCAAAACTTGCTGGTGAGCATTATGCTCATTCTTACAGCGAATGCTTTGGCCTGGATACAACTGTATTAAGAATATTCAACAACTATGGGCCGCGGGCACATTATGAAGGGGATGCAGGGGAAATTATACCAAGATCAATCGTACGCATATTAAATAATGAACAACCGATACTATTTGGAGAAGGAAATATTACCAGGGATTTCTTTTACGTAAAAGATACTGCGGAAGTACTAAGTTCTTTTTTATCTTTAGGTAAGGAGATTTTGAGACAAACAATAAACATAGGTACAGGAGAAGAAATTTCAATGAGGACTTTATTGGAAGCATTGCTTAAAACAATGAACAAAGAATCGCTTGGTATAAAATTTTTACCCGACAGGCCTGCAGATGTACCAAGACTTTGGGTAAACAATTCGAAGTTTATGAAGTTGTTGAATTTTAAATCTTCATTTTCTTTTGAAGAAGGTTTAAAAGAAACAATTGATTTTTATAAAGAACTTTCTAAGAGCAGAAACTTAAACTTAGAAGTGAAAGAAACCAACTGGCAATAATTATGATACCTATCGCTAAACCATACCTGACGAAGGAAGATGCACAGGCAGCTTATGATACTATATTAACAGGATGGATCACTCAAGGGCCCAGGGTGCAGGAGTTTGAAGAGAAATTCGCTCAATATACAGGTGCTAAATATGCAGTGGCAGTTTCCAATTGTACAACAGCACTTCATTTGGCAATGATCGTTTCGGGTATTGGTGCTGGTGATGAAGTCATTTGTCCATCCATGAGTTATATTGCTACAGCAAATTCAATTAAATATGTTGATGCAACGCCCATATTTGCCGAAGTAGATCCGTTCACATATAATATTGATGTCGCAGATGCTGAAAGGAAAATCACTAAGCATACAAAAGCAATTCTCATCGTTCACCAGATTGGCATGGCTGCAGACATTGATGCATTTAAAAATTTGTGTGAGAAATACAATTTAAAATTAATCGAAGATGCGGCCTGTGCAGCAGGATCTTCATATAAGGATGGGAAGATTGGCAGCCATTCTGAATTGGTTTGTTTTTCATTTCATCCAAGAAAAGTAATTTCTACTGGTGATGGTGGAATGATAACAACAAATAACGAAGATTATTATAACCGGCTTAAATTACTCAGGCAGCATGGGATGTCTATCAATGACAGGGTAAGACATGAATCATCCAAGATCATCTTTGAAGATCATGTGGAAGTTGGTTATAACTACAGGTTGACAGATATACAGGCTGCTGTTGGAATTAAGCAATTGGAAAAATTAGATTGGATCGTAGAAGAAAGAAGAAAAATTGCGATGTATTATTTGGATCAGCTAAAAGACATTAACTGGATAGAACTTCCTTATGAGCAACCAGGTTATTTCAGCAATTACCAGTCATTCTGTATTACAGTAAAGGACAATGCGCCCATAACAAGAAATGAGCTGATGCAAAAATTCCTTGATGAAAAGATTGCGACAAGAAGAGGTGTAATGACAACGCACAGGGAAACTGCATACATGAATTTATCTTCGTATCATTTACCAATTTCAGAAAAGGCACATGATAACAGTATCGTGATTCCTTTATATGTGCCCATGGAAAAAACGGATATGGATAAAGTAATTGCCGTTTTAAAATCATTTTAATAAATTAGCCAGGGCTCAATAGAATAAAGATCAGAATATGTGTGGAATAGCAGGCATAATAGGAAAGGATAAAATAAACATCTCGATAGAGACCATGCTGGGCAGGATAAAGCATCGTGGGCCAGATGGGCTTTTCTATTGGGGAGAAGGGAATATTGCACTTGGACATGCCAGGTTAAGTATCATTGATCTTAGCACTGATGCCAACCAGCCAATGATTGATCCTTCAACAGGAAACGTCATTATTTTCAACGGGGAAATATACAATTACCTGGAAATAAAAAAGGCTATTGGTTCCCGTTATCAATTCAAAACAGATTCAGATACAGAAGTTATTTTGGCGGCATACAATGTGTATGGCATTGAATTTTTTAAAGAGCTGCGTGGAATGTTCGCTTTTGCGTTATTGGATAAAAAAGCCAACAAGGTATTGCTTGCAAGAGACAGGTTTGGTATAAAGCCTTTGTACTACCGTGTTGTTAATCAAGCATTCGTATTTGCTTCCGAGATCAAAGCGATCATAAATGTCAATAATTTCCAGGAACAAATTAATGAGCTAAAAGCGTATGAATTTTTGGGTAACTGCCAAATGGATACCAATGATCATACATTGTTCAAAGATGTGCAACAGTTGTTGCCTGCTCATTATGTTTGGGTAAACCAGGATGGGCGAATGGAAACGCCTGTTGAGTATTGGGAATTACCCGAACCAGGCGGCAGGCATTTTGATCAAAAGGCAACGGAAGAATTCCTTGATATTTTTAATGAAACGATCAGGCTGCATCTGCGTTCAGACGTTCCTGTTGGTTCTTTCCTTTCCGGTGGACTGGATTCCTCATCCGTTACCTGCTTTGCATTAAAGAATATGCAGCAATCGACCTTGCATACTTTTTCTGCCGTACTTCCTTATTTTCATCCTGAGAATGTATTGATAAAAGATGTGGTTGCTACCAGTGACCGTGTTACTCCACATCAATTCTTGTTGAGTGGTGAAAATTTCTTTGATGACATTCCTGATCTTATTTATCATCATGATGAACCAACCATGGATGGTTCTATGTATGCGCATTATAAGTTGTGCCAGATTGCCAAGCAAAATAATATCAAAGTATTATTATCCGGTTCAGGAGGCGACGAATTATTTGGCGGCTATGCATCGCATATACATGCATACCACGCAAAATTATTTTCAGGATTTCGTTTTGGAAAATATTTGCAGAATATCAATAAAGTAAATAAGAGTGCATCTATTCCTTATTCGAAATTACTCATCAAAAGTCTGTATGAAAATATACCGATCAACATCAGGCAGATGATCAAGAATAAGCAGATACAAAAAAAGATAAAACATCTTACTATTAATCCTCCGTTCCCGCATTATTATCACAGGCATAAGGATCCTTACTTTGCAAACCTGATCAATAATTATAAGAGCTGGACAGCGCCTCCTTTTCTTCATTATGAAGACAGGAATTCAATGGCTTTTGGAATTGAAGCGAGGGTTCCTTTCTTCGATCATAAACTAATAGAATTTATTTTGCAATTCACACCTGAAGATATCATTGAAGGAAACAGCAAAAGTATTTTACGTAATTCTTTTAAAGGGATCGTTCCAAATGTTGTGTTGGAACAAAAGGGAAAATATGGTTTCCCTTCCCCGATTGATCATGCATTAAAGAATAACCAGGAGGCTAAGTCATTCTTTTATGATCATTATAAAGAAACACCACTGTTAAGTACAAACGAAACGGCTCACCTGGCAAAGAATTTTTATAATGCTTCAGGTGATGTATCTATTTTCTGGCGAACACTTAGTTACATCATTTGGTACCAGGTATTTTTTAAGAATTGGAAAACCAATATTAAAGAGTAATGATGAGAAAATTGATTGATTGGATAGCAGGAAGAATTGGCCTTCAAAGGTTCTTTGAGTTTTTATACGGTGCGTCATTGTATGGAATGAATTTTGGCAATACGAACGGGTTTAAAAAAGATGGAGAAAGCTGCACGCTCGTATATGTACGGGCAAAGTTTCCTGAGTTGGAAGAGTCATTAAATCTTTTCGACGTTGGGGCAAACCAGGGAACTTATTCAATAGAACTGGCAAATATTTTTTTAGGAAGAAAGTATATGATACATTCTTTCGAACCATCAAAACCAACTTTTGATGTTTTGATTAAAAATCTTGGAAACAGGAAGGGAATAATTGCGAATAACCTTGGTTGTGGTGAAAGAAAAGAAAACCTGAAATTATTTACCAGGGGGCCCGTTTCAGGAATGTCTTCGGTTTATAAAAGGAAACTGGATCATATAGGAATAGAAATGTCGCAGGTTGAAGATGTAACATTTACAACAATTGATGAGTACTGTTTAGAAAAAAAAATGGAACATATACATTTTTTAAAAATGGACATTGAAGGGCATGAATATAAATGCCTGTCCGGTGCAGCAACCATGTTGAAAAATAAAAGCATTGATTTTATACAATTTGAATTTGGTGGTTGTAATATAGATTCGAGAACATATTTCCAGGATTATTGGTACTTATTAAACCAGGATTACAATATTTATCGCATTGTAAAAAATGGATTGGTACATATAAAGAAGTACAATGAAAGGCTTGAAGTGTTTAAAAATATTAATTACCTCGCTGAACTAAAAAAAAGTTCTTAAAAATAAATGAACAAAGAGGGTATAGCTGGAACGTTTGTTATTGTATATATTGGCAGCTTAGATGAAACCAGCAATTCATACAGGCGCTTTATGAGCCTGAAAAAAATGGGGCATGAAACTACGGGAATTGATATCGACCCATTTATTTATGGGAATATATTTACCCGCTTTCATCATCATCTGAATTTTGGGCCAGGCATTTCTAAACTGAACAAAAAAGTAGTAGAAGTTATAAAAGAAAAAGAACCGGATCTGTTGTGGGTGGATAATAAACCTTTTCTAACTGCGTCAACATTAAAAACGATTAGGAATAAATGGCCGAAAATAAAAATAATAGATCTTATTACTGATGATGCCACAGGAAAATTAAGATATGCCTGGCGACTTTGTTTAAGCACGGCTAAATTATATGATTGCCATTTTGTACAAAGAAGTGTAAACGTTCCCGAATTAAAAAAGGCAGGAGCAAGAAGAGTGGAAATGTGTTATCGTTCCTATGATCCGGCGTTTCATCGTCCAATAACATTGAGCGGTGAGGATTATGAAAAGTATCATACAAGTGTTGGTTTTATAGGTACGTATGAAAGTAGCAGGGAGGAATTTATTGTACATCTTATCAATAACAATATTCCTGTTAGTATTACAGGAAATGACTGGCCAAATGGAAAACACTGGAAAATTATAAAGCCATTTTACAAAGGGCCATCAGTATATGGAGAGGCGTATATTAAAAGTATCAATGGCATGGATATCGCCTTACATTTCTTAAGACACGGAAACAGGGACGAACAAGACAGCCGTACTTTTGAAATTCCAGCCTGCGGAGCTTTTATGATCGCCGAAAAAAGTGACCTCCACTTATCATTGTTCCAGGATGGTAAAGAGGCCGTTTTCTTTGATACAAAAGAAATGTTGTTAGAAAAAGTAAACCAATACCTGCAAAAAACCGATGAAAGAAAACAAATAGCAGCAAATGCATTGGAAAGATGCAGGCAAAGCGGCTACTCACATGAAGAACGCCTCAAAAAAGTTTTAAAAAATATTTTTGAATATAAATAACCAGCGATGAATCGTGTAGTAGTTGCCATTTATATCGACCCGGATTTTTATCCGCCCACAATTAATGCTATTCTTAACCTGGCTGAAAAATTCAGGGAGGTTATTGTCATTAGCAGGAACAATAGCGAGATCAGTTATCCTTTTCCGTCAAATGTTATTGTAAAAAAGGTTGGCAAATTTATTACGGTAAGAGATTCAGAAAAGAAAGGAATGTTGTTTAAAGCATTTTCTTTTTTACAATTTACAAGAACAATTTGCAAATATTCCTGTAGCAAGAAAACGGATATGTTGGTTGTATATGATGCGATACCATTGCTTTCATTTTTTGTGATAAAACCATTTCTGGATAAAGGAAAAAAAATATGGTATCACAATCATGATATGCCAAGCATACATCATATAAGAAAATTCTCAATAGGGTGGTTTTCGGCTAAGTATGAACGTAAGGCGATGAATTCGATCAATTATTTTTCTTTGCCATCGTCAGACAGGTTAGAATTTTATCCTAATCTTGATACTAATAAGTTGCAGTACTTTACCATTCCCAATTATCCATCTTTAAAAGTTTATCGTGCTTCCGGATCAAAACCGCCTGCTACTTATAAACTAAAAATTATCTTCCAGGGCTTTATCGGTTACGGGCATGCATTGGAAGAAATGATAGAATTGCTAAAGGAAAAAATAAATGGATTGGAACTGCAACTGGTTTTAAAGGGATCGGTAAAGGATGAATACAAGGAAAAATTAAATGGCCTGGCAAAACAATTTGGTGTTTCCGATAAACTGATCTGGATAGGTATTGGCCCTTATGCTGATCTGCCGGCGCTTACTGCTTCCTGTGATATAGGTATTGCAGTTCATAAGAAAACAGATAATGTAAGCAGGACACTTGGAACAGCATCCAATAAAATATATGAATATGCTGCATCTGGCTTACCTGTTATTCTTTATAACATTGAGCAGTTTGAAAAATATTTAAGCAAATATTCCTGGACATTCTTCAGTGATGGATCGATAGGATCATTAAGAGAAAATATTGTTGCAATATTGAAAGATCTTCCCGAAGTTTCTACAGCGGCAAGACGTGATTTTGAAAAAGAATTAAACTTTGAAGAGCAATTTAATAAAACGATCAAAGTGATCGAAGCGTCTTTAACAAAAGAATAATGCTGAAGCGGCTCGCCATTATAACTTCCCATCCCATTCAATACAATGCACCATTATTTGAACTGCTTGCAAAAAGGAAGATCATTGATGTCAAAGTTTTTTATACCTGGGGTAAGGATGTGTTGAAAGATAAGTATGATCCCGATTTTGGAAAAGTGATAACCTGGGACATACCGTTACTGAATGGATACGAGTTTGAATTTTTAGAAAACGTTTCAAAAGATAAAGGTTCTCATCATTTCAATGGTATTGATAATCCAGGTATCATCGATGCTATAAACAATTATAAGCCTGCTGCCATTTTGGTTTATGGATGGTCCTTTAAAAGCCACCTGAAACTAATGCGGCATTTTAAAAATAAAATCCCACTTCTTTTCAGAGGAGACTCTAACTTACTTGACAAAACAGTTTTTATTAGTTCACTAAAAAGAACATTATTTTTAAAATGGGTTTACCGTTTCGTTGATATTGCATTGTATGTTGGTAAAAGCAATTATGATTATTTCCGGAAAGCCGGTCTTACAAAAAATCAACTCGTGTTTGCACCGCACGTAATTGACAATGCAAGATTTGCATGCGAGGATGAAAAATGTTTAGGTGCTGCTGCTCAGTTCAGGAAAATATTGAATATTCCCAATGAAGATTTTATTTTTTTATTTGCCGGGAAACTTGAGCCCAAGAAAGATCCTTTGGTTTTGATCCACGCATTTCTCCAGGCAAATTTTAATTCAACCGTACATCTTGTGATCATTGGAAATGGTGTATTGGAAAATGAACTCAAAGAAAACTATTCTCAAAAAACTTCCATTCATTTTCTTGATTTTCAAAACCAGTTGCAGATGCCTGCAGTATATCAAATGGCAGATGTTTTTGTGTTGCCTTCTAAAGGCCCCGGTGAAACATGGGGCTTGTCAGTAAATGAAGCGATGGCCAATGGTAAACCTGTTGTTGTAAGTGATCGTTGCGGATGTGCAGCCGACCTGGTAGAAGAAGGAATTAATGGTTATACTTTTAATGCAACGAATACAATTGGCCTGCAAAAAAAACTGGAGCTTTTATACGCAAATAAAAATAACATGGCAATGTTCATGCACAAGTCGAAAGAAAAGATAGCCGCTTATTCACTGGATGCACTTGCAGGAGCAATTGAAAATACGGTTTTAAATATCAAGGCGTGCGTGTAGTCGTATGTAAATTACCAAAGGCAGGATTGGGGAACCAGTTGTTCCCATTAATGAATGCTTTGTCATTTGCAGCATTGAATGATCTTAAAGTAATTGTGATAGGTTATCACCAGTTAAAACTTGGCCCATATTTGCGCAATGAAAAAAGTAAGCGGCGTTATAGTGGATATTTTAATTTTCAAAAAAATATAGTCGGAGCGTATTTAGATAAAGTAAAAGTTAAAGCACTCCAGAAAAAATATAAAAGCGTTTATGAATCGCCGGTAGCTGAACTTTCATCGGGAGATTTGAATGACCGTATTTTCTTTTTTGAAAAGATGCCTACTTACCATGATTATTTTATTCAGCTTAAACCTCACCGGGAATTGGTAAAACAGCTGCTTTATCAACAGCTAAATCCATGGATCATTAAAGAAGTAGATAAAGCATCAGCACCAGTTATAGGTGTTCATGTAAGAATGGGGGATTTTAGGAAACTGGAAGAAGGCGAAACATTTAAAGGTGGCCATGTAAGAACACCAGAAGATTATTTTATTGACATTATAAATGGTATACGTACAATCAATGGAAGTATATTGCCTGTTTCTGTATTTACTGATGGAAGAAAAAGTGAATTCAAAGAATTATTTAAACTTGAGAAAGTAAACCTGGTTGAAGGGAATGCCGATATTGTTGATTTGCTGCTGTTGAGTAAAAGTAAGATCATCGTATCTTCTACAGGAAGTACATTTAGTTATTGGGCCGGTTTTATTTCGGATAGTGTTTTTATTAAACATCCCGATCATATTCACCAGCCGATCTGGCCGGAGTCTTTTAAAAGGAATCATTACGAAGGGCCTTTTGATGAAAACAATGATTTGCTCATACAGCAAATCAAGTCAATTTTAATTTAGAATACATAATCGCCGATCATTCGGCTGCAGTACATTTCTTATAGAATTTTAAATGGCTTTTTCGCAGATAAAAAAAATCAGTTTCGTATTATGGGTAATATAAGAAAGATTGTCGTGTACATTCTTTTGTTGGTACTTGTTGTATACGCTTTTTGTATATTATCAGATAAACATCCCCTTACTTCAAGAGAAGGATCTGCTTTGGCACCGCTTTCGCTAATGCAAAAAGGGCATAGTCCATATGACCTGTCTTATCTACCTGCTTATTATTATTCTTACTTTTTTTTCCAGCAATATATTAGCCTTCCTGTGGTCAAAATTTTCGGATTGAATTTAATCGTCCTTCGTATTTTGGGCCACCTGTTTATACTGGGTGCCTGCTTCATGTTTTTTAAAGCATCGAGGAAAATATCAGGTAACAAGTCATTGTCGATTTTAGCAACAATTATTCTTTATGCCGGAAGTTTGTATTTAAATACTTCGGAAGTACGGGCAGATGCCTATGGATTATTTTTTTACATCGCTGCGATAAGCGCTTATTTTATTTTTGACAATAAATATTTGAGGCCTTCAGTGATTGTATTTGCAAGCTTGTTCGGATTTTTTTCTAAATATTATTTTATTGCCAGTTTATTTATAGTGCTGGTATACGAATTAATGATTTTTTCCAGGAAGCGATTAGGCATACTTGTATTTATAAGTATTTTGTTCTCCGGAATATCTATCCTGTTGCTATGGAAATTCCTGCCTGGATATTATACTGTGTACCTGAAGCCATTTATGGTTACAGGTGCCATGTATAAAAAAGACTTACTTTTTTCATTCAAACAATTTGCTCTTTTTTTAGTTCTTTTAGCGCCGCTAATAATTACAGTCATCGCATTTGCAGGGAAAAAAATGCTGACTAAGATTCCATTCAATGTTTTATTCAGCAAAAATAAATTTGATAGTATAAGCATTGCCGAAAAAACAGAAAGCTACCTGGTCTGGGGCGTCATTGCATCTACCGGGGGAACTATTTTTTTCCTGGCAACGAATATTGGAAATCAAATGACCTATTTAATGCATTTGATGCTGGCCTGGTATTTATGGTACGCTTTATTTTTATACAAAAAATTCAACATACCTGAAATCCGTTTTTATAATACTGCGGTTGCTTGTCTTTTATTTTTTGTAATTTTATTACGGCCGTGGAATTATTTTACAAAAAGTAAGGGAGACTGGCAGAAGGTATATTCTTACATTGATAAGCACAACCAGGTTTTTGCTCCAGCCGAATTTGCAGATTATATAATCAGAACTGATAAGGAATTATATAATTCAGGTCATACCTTGGGCTTCCCGGCGCTGGAGAAATATTCAATATTCCTGAAAGACGATTCGATGGTTCTGAAGCATACTGATCCTGAAATTATGGAAGCTTCAAACCGATTTTACGAAATGATGACATCCAATATTCAAAATAAAAAATTTGATTTAATTATAATTGATAATACATTAACCATTGGGCATTTCATGAAGGATATACAGACAAATTATAAAAAAACAGACTCTTGTAGTGTTTATATGCCTCATTCTAGACATTTAATTGAAGTGGAAATGTACGAGCCAAAGGGGAAATAATATCGAAGAAATTATTTTTTAGCAATGATGAATTTGATCAGGCGTGTAGCCAAAAAAAACATTTTACTCAGGAAATTTATAGGATACTATATGGCTTCCTCAGGCATATTTGATTCTTATTTTAAGAACTATAAGGTTTCACCTAATTGGGAAAACAGGATAGGCCATGTACTATCCAGCACTGATAGCGATTTTATTCCTAAAGTAAAAGATGCCGGAAAAATAATGAACGGAAAGCAAATTATGCACAATGGGCTTTTCATTCACCTGGGAAGTTATTATGGTCCTGAATATTCCAGGATGTTATATTTATCGAAAGGTATTCATGAACCCCAGGAGGAGCGTGTTTTTATGGAGGTGTTAAAAGAAATGCCGGAAGGTTCTTTGATGATAGAAATGGGCGCATTCTGGAGTTTTTATTCAATGTGGTTTCAGAAAGAAGTAAAAAATGCGGTGAATTTTATGATAGAGCCAGATGCTTTTAACATTGGACATGGAAGAAGAAATTTCAGGCTAAATAAATTTAAAGGGAATTTTATACAGGCTTTTGTTGGTAAAGAATCTACATTGGATAAAAATTCAAAAACAATTTGTATAGATGATTTTATAGAGCAAAATTCAATTTCGTTTGTTCATATGCTTCATAGCGATATACAAGGATTTGAATACGAGATGTTACTGGGAGCTAAGAAAGCTTTTTTGGAAAAAAAGATCGGGTACGTTTTTATTTCAACTCATTCCAATAAACTACATTATGATTGCCTTGAATTTTTGAAAACGAACAATTTTGTAATTATTGCAAGTGCAGATATTGATGAAAGTTTTTCAGAAGATGGATTGATTGCAGCAAGGGCTCCTTATTTCAAAGGGATATCCTCCGTTGACATCAGCAAAAGAATTAAGTAAATGCTGGTGAAAAAGCACCTGGTCATAACTGTAATTTGTCTGTTTGTTATAAGAATCCGCTGATAAAAGATAGTTGTATGGCCATAGAAAGATTTATTATTAAATAAATAACTGGTAATTGAATTCATTATTTAAAGTAGAGTTTAATTGGGGTATATACCTTGGGATAATTATTTTCCTGAGATTGCTTTTTCCATCTGTTAGCTGGTTGGGCTACTTTGGTATCATCATTTCATTGCACCAGTTTTTATTGTTATTCTATTCTTTGGGCAGCGTTATCCCTGTACGTTACCTGCTCGGTTCGTTTATGTGTTTACAAATGTTTATAGGGCCAGTACTTGCATATAATGGATTGGACGAATATCAACACGGTTTTTTAAAAATGCAAATACCCGAAGCTGATTATTTTGCTTATGTAATTCCTGCAGTCGGTTGTTTTATTGCTGGTTTACACATCAGGGCCGGTATGCTGGAAGGAGAAATGGTTAACAGGGAGGATATCCAGCTATTTGTTGAAAAGAACCGGCAATTGCCTTATATTTTTATTGGAATCGGATTTGTGTCCAGCCTTAGTTCAGGATTTTTTGGCTCAGAACTAGGGTTTGTATTTACTTTACTTGGCGGGTTTAAATTTATTGGCACATTTTTAATTATACTCGGGAACCAGAAATTAAAACCAATTTTTCTTGTACTAGTTTATGGCTCTGTTATATCATCATCACTGGGAGGAGCCATGTTTCATGATTTATTGACCTGGATTATATTCATAGGTTCTGTATTTGCAATAAAATACAAACCAAGTTCACAAGTTAAAGCCATTTTTGTTATAGCATTTATGTCACTGGCACTTTTTATACAGCTTATGAAAAGTGACTATCGGGAAGCTACATGGACAAATGGTGAAGAAGGAGGATTAAATACGCTTACAAAAACATATGAGAAAGGCCAGGAAAAAAATGATTTTTTTAGTATTGATAAACTGGCAGGTAGTAATATAAGAATCAACCAGGGATTCATTGTTACAAATATTATGAGAAACATTCCAGCACAGGTACCCTATGCAGAAGGTTCTGAATTAAAACAGATACTTGAAGCTGCTATTTTACCCCGTATACTTGCTCCTAACAAACTGAATGCAGGAGACAGGATTTTTTTTATGAAGTGGGCTGGAATGCCAATTGCTGAAGGGACCTCTATGGGCCTTAGTTCTGTTGGAGATGCATATATAAATTTTGGAGCAATTGGCGGAAGTATATTTATGTTTGTTTATGGTTTTTTATTTAGCGAAGTACTCAAGGCTTTTTACCGGTATAGTAAAACCTACCCTGTATTGATTTTATTTACTGCACTTGTATTTTATTATCCAATTCGACCAGATTGTGAATTACAAACAATTCTTGGGCACCTGGTTAAATGCTGTTTTTTAATATTCGTAATGATCCAGGTGTGGAGTCAAAAATTCCGGATAAATTACGTGCTTTCAACATGACAATTTTTATTTGTATACCATGGTTTACTCCTGCTTTTAGAGCCGGTGGCCCGGTTCAATCAATAGCCAATCTTGTTAATGAATTTAATGAAAATATTCAATACAGAATTTTTTGTGGAAATACGGACCTGAACAATGTGAGCCTGCAAAATATTGAAACAGGAAAATGGATTGATTACAATGCACATACAAAAGTGTGGTACGCAGATCCCGTTAAGCGCAGTGATACTTTAACGGGTCTCATTGATGCTGCAAACCCTGATATTCTTTTTATCATTGGTATTTATTCCTGGCATTTTAATATTGTGCCTTTGTTGTTTAGCAAAGTGAAACATAAGATACTTTCTGTTCGTGGTATGCTTCATCCTGGTGCACTTTCTCAAAAGAGCATGAAGAAAAAAATTTACCTGGCTGTTTTGAAACTCCTTGGTATTAAAAAAAAGATAAGCTTCCATGCAACTGATGAGGATGAAAAAAAATATATAGAACATACATTTGGAACTGGCCTTAACATTTTTATCGCGGGCAATTTTCCCAGGAAATTTACAGGAAGTATTGTTAAGAAGAAAGAACCCGGCATGCTTGATCTTGTAAGTATAGCGCTTATCGGACCGGTTAAAAATCATTTATTGATATTAGAATCATTGGGAGGTTGCAAGGACCAGGTTCATTATCATATATGCGGGCCGGTAAAAGACATGGAATACTGGCAGCAATGCCTGCTACAAATAAAAAAACTCCCTGCAAATATTAAAGTACAATATTACGGTGACGTTGAGCCGCAAAATGTACAGGGCTGTCTTGATAAAGGAAATGTATTTATCATGCCTAGTAAAAGTGAGAATTTTGGCCACGCTTTTTATGAAGCTTTAACTGCAGGTAAACCAGTTATTACAAGTATGAATACTCCCTGGCTTGGGCTTGAAAAAAAAATGGCGGGCATAAATGTAGATACAGAAACAGCTTCAATAAAAAAAGCGATTGATTTTTTTGCGGCAATGCCACAACAAGTATATGATCAATGGAGCGCCGCCGCAGTTAAATATGCAGAAGAATCAGTAGATACAAATTTTTTAAAGAAACAATATCGCAATATGTTTTTTGGCAGTTGATCACGAACAGGCAAAACAAAAACATTATAATAGGTTATAAAACGTATGTGAATGAGCATTTTTAGCGATAAGGGTTTTAGGACATTTACGATCAAATTTTTACTGATATTTTCAATCTGTTATTTTGGAACATTGATATTAATAGGTGCTGTTGCCCCCGGTGGTTTTTACAGCCCGTTTGCAGAAAAATACCTGGATTATGTCGGCTTCATTATGGGTAGCCTCATTGAAGGATCAAAATTTTTGTTATCCTTCTTCGGTTTTCACACTTACAGGGCTCCCTTTTTTGTTATACGGGTTGTAAATGATAGTGGTGTGCAAATTGCTTACGATTGTGTTGGCTATGGTGTAATGAGTTTCTGGATCGCATTTGTACTTGCATCAGTAACAAATTTTAAAAAGAAAATTGTTTGGTTAATATCAGGTTTGTTATTGATATGGATAATAAATGTATGCCGTATCAGTTTGGTGCTGGTAGCTAATTACAGGCATTGGCGTTCTCCTATTGGATTGGATCATCATACATTATTTAATATTGTGGCTTATATTGCCATTTTTATAATGATGTATTTCTTTTCTAAGAATTCTGTAAAGGGAAGCGTTAAAAAAATCTAAGATATAAGATGTAAGATGTGCAGTCATCCGAAAATCCTAAATCTTAAATCTTAAATCCTTACAACTTTAATTAATGATAATAGTAGGAATAAATGCCTATCATGCCGATTCTTCAGCAGCCATTTTTGTAGATGGTAAAATGATCGCAGCGATAGAAGAGGAAAGATTCACAAGAATAAAACATTGGGCAGGTTTTCCAAAACTGGCTATTGAATTTTGTTTAAAAGAAGCAGGAGTAACCTATGAGGCTGTAGATTATTTTGCCATTGGACGTGATCCAAAAGCAAAAATGTTCAACAAATTATTGTACCTGGCTGCAAATCCGGCAGGAAGTTTTGGGGCTGTTAAAGACAGGATTTCCAATAGTCGCAAAGTTGCTTCTATACAGGATGAACTTTCACATATATCCGGATTGCCTGCGTCAGCGTTTATAAATAAAATAAAAAATATAGAACATCACAGGAGCCATCTCGCTTCTGCTTTTTTTGCTTCGCCATATACAGAAGCTGCGTGTTTATCCATTGATGGTTCCGGCGATTTCTCAACAACGATGACTGCCATTGGAAAAGGAAATGATCTTGAAGTTTTAGATTCCGTTGATTTTCCGCATTCACTTGGTATATTTTATACAGCATTCACACAGTTGCTTGGCTTTCCGCATTATGGAGATGAATATAAAGTAATGGGCATGGCACCATATGGTGAACCCAAGTATGCCGACCAGTTGCATGATGTTGTAAAATTGACTCCTGATGGATTATTTAAATTGAATCTAAAATATTTTCGAAAAGGAACACAGGGTGTAATTTCTTATGGTGATGATCATATTCCTGTTGTAGCACCTATGTACAGCGATCATATGGTGAAAAAGTTTGGAGCAGCAAGGCAAAAAGATGAGCCGCTTAGTCAATATCATAAAGATCTTGCATCTTCTGTACAACGTATGGCAGAAATAACCATCTTTCATATTCTAAATCATTTGCAGAAACGCACAGGATTGGAAAGTGTATGCATCGCCGGTGGTGTTGCACAAAACAGTGTTGCCAATGGAAAAATTACCAGGAACACCGGGTTTAAAAATGTGTACATACCTTCTGCAGGTCATGATGCAGGTATTTCCATGGGGGCGGCATTATATGTTCAGCACCAACAGCTGAAGATAAAAAGGCAGGAAGCAATATATTCTGCTTATACAGGAAGCCGTTTCAGCAATGATGAAATAAAAAAAATACTTGATACTAAAGGAATCGCATACACGCAATTAACCGATGAGCAGATGTATGATGTGGTAACAGACTGTTTGATAAATGGCGGAGTGGTAGGGTGGATGAGTGGCCGTGCAGAATTTGGTCCAAGAGCGCTTGGCGGAAGATCTATTATTGCAGACCCGCGAAGAAATGATGCAAAAGAAATACTGAACCTGAAAATTAAACGAAGAGAAAGTTTTCGCCCCTTTGCTCCTTCCATTTTAAAAGAATATGTGGGCGAATATTTTGAACTGGACGAACCAGTGCCTTTTATGGAAAAAGTTTTTCCTATACGGGAAGCCAAAAGATCAGAAATTCCGGCGGTGACGCACGTTGATGGTACAGGAAGGCTTCAGTCGGTAGATAAAAATATTTCTCCCAGGTATTATGCACTTATAGATGCTTTTCGAAAAAAGACCGGCGTACCCATCCTGTTAAACACTTCCTTTAACGAGAACGAGCCCATTGTAAATAGCCCGGAAGAGGCACTGGCTTGTTATACAAGAACCCAAATGGATATGCTAGCCATCGAAAATATCCTTATAAGCAGAAAATAACTTCCAATGAACGGTTGTTTAATAATAAAATTTTATTATTGTACAGTCTAAGGATAAAATAAAGTGCAAAAATGAAAGTGACGCTTATAACAGCTACTTATAATTCTGAAAAATTCCTGGAGGATTGTATCATGTCAGTTAATAACCAGCGATATAAAAATATAGAACATATTATCATCGACGGAAAATCAACAGATGGTACCGTTGCGATCATTAAAAAATATGAATCACAAATTTCAAAATGGATCTCGGAAACGGATAGGGGCATGTATGATGCCATTAATAAAGGGATGGAAATTGCTACCGGCGATGTGATCGGTATATTGAATAGTGATGACATGCTCGATTCAGAAGAAGTGATCGGCTGGATCGTAAAAGCATTTGAAGAAGAAAAAGTTGATAGTATATATGGTGACCTTGAATATGTAGATGCAACCGATACAAACAAAATCTATCGTATCTGGAAAGGTAAAGAATACAAACGCAGTCTTTTTCATCATGGATGGATGCCTGCTCATCCTACATTTTATTTTAAAAGAGAATTATTAAGTAAATATGGTGGTTATGAAAATCATTATTACAGTGCTGCTGATTATGAATTCATGGCACGTTACCTGTATAAATACCGCATAAGTTCTTTTTATATTCCAAAACTTATTGTGAAGATGAGAAGGGGCGGTCAAAGCAATAGTAATCTCCGCCAACGTTTCAGGGCCAACAGGAGAGATTACCTGGCAATGAAAAAAAATAATATACCATTTGCATTTTTTGTTTCAATACTTAAGCCGCTGAGTAAGGTGCATCAATATTATAAGAACAGCCGATCGTAGGAACGAGATACAAGATACGGGATACGGGATACGGAATCAACATCATCCCGGATCTCAAATCCCACAAACTTCCGAACCAAGTAAATTTAGATCTAACCATGTTTTCTTTTTTTAAAAATAAAAAACCAGCTGAAAGTTCAGGCAAGTATTTTCCTTTTAAAACCGATATGCATTCACATATCCTTCCAGGAATAGACGATGGTTCTCCTGATGTAGCTACTTCTATCAAGCTCATTAAAGGCCTTATGGAAATGGGCGTAACACAATCTATTGCAACTCCTCATATCATTGGTGATCTATACCGAAATAATCCCGAAACCATCAATACTGCGTTAAAAATTTTACAGGATGAATTGAAAAAGCAAAAGATCACTTTTAAAGTGAGTGCTGCTGCTGAGTATATGCTTGACAGCTATTTCTATGAAATTTTAAATTCGAAAGAAAAATTACAGACGTTAAAAGATAATATTATCCTTACAGAATTTTCTTATGCATCCATGCCCGAAGATCCGGGCAAAATGTCATTTGCAATTATTATGGAAGGATATGTTCCCATATTGGCACATCCTGAAAGATATCCTTACTATTATGGCAATTATAAAATGTTTCATCACCTTGCAGATCTCGGTTATAAGTTGCAGGTAAATCTTTTATCCCTTACAGGTTATTATGGAAAAGAAGCGCTTAAGGTAGCCAGTTATCTTTTAAAAAATGATCTTGTATCTTATGTTGGTACAGATATGCACCATGAAAGGCATCTTGGTATGCTGAGCGATCCAAAGATACGTGCGACTTTTAATAAGTTCTTATCGCATAAAACCTGGAATGAATTTTAAGTGAGGAAATCAGATGTCAGATTTCAGCAATCAGCTAAAAATATTAAAGATTGCATTTTCGATTCCCGATTGCCGATTCCCGAAATAAAAATAGCTACAAAGATTTCACCATTGACTATTCACCATTCACCACCTATATCGTCCACTCCATAATCTCATTCTCCCATCCCTCTTTATAAGGGGCAGTAATTTTAATATAATTATCTGTGTAACCTTCCATCATCCCCTGTCTTCCGCACTTTTAAAAAATCGCCTAAAAAACAGGCTGGAATAGTATTAA
>JBDTLP010000023.1:0-50169 GCA_039934735.1 Ferruginibacter sp.
ACTCTCGTTCGGGACTTGCACCCTATAGCTAATGAGCATGCCTGACACACATAAACCTGATATTCCAAATTGGAATATCAAAATCTAACAATCATATCTATTAAAAAAATTGGAGGTCACAAATTGTGATCTCCAATTTTAAAATAGTTATAAAGTAATTCTATCTGCTCACTCAAAAACCCACCATCCCCATCCTATAACCACTTCCATTCTCCGCACGAATGATAAATTTATTTTCATCCATTCTCAAAAACGCATCTGGCCTTAAATAACTATCTCCGTCTTTACCACCTACAGGGCCGGGTTTTAAAACAGGTTGTGGTTTTTCTGCTTTGCCTGTTAATGGGTCCATGCTCGTATAAACAATAATGTTTGGCGTATTGATCGAGAATTTTTTTCCATCATACTTTGAATAATTATCCATGAATACGATTTGTAATTTTCCTTTTACCATCGCTGCAAAATAAGATACCCAGTAACCGAGATCATTTTTTGAGCTGTTGTTTTTATCAATGTTTGTAGAATACAAAGTTTTGCCTGTTGCATCAAAACCATCAATGATAATATCCATTCCATTGTAAGAATAATCACGGGCAAACATGTTTTCATTTGTTGCAGGACCGGTATGCGGTGCAGCACGATCGGTTACCACATATCTTTCTCCAAGCAACATGGTTGTGTTATCATTAAACGCAATATTTCTTGCCAGCATATCATCACGTTTTCCAAATGGGTTTACAACAGCAATTTTTGATTGTTGCCCGGTTGCATCAAGGCGATATAAAAAACTACCATCTACTTTATCGCCAAAGGTTAAACGCACTTTTGCTCCGCCATTTTTATAATAACCTGCCACCGTAAAATCTCCTTCGGTAGAAAATGCCTGTACAACAGATGCAATTTTTTTCCCTGCATCCACAGCAATTTTAAATTCTTTAAGTTCTCTTCCTGTTGAAGAAAAAATGGACCAGGTATCATCAGCTCCTTTTACACTGATCATTTTTAAAATGTACGCGGTACCGTTATTGTTTACATAAGGACGATTGTCCAATACTTTCGACCAGCCGTAAGAAAAAGTTTGTTCTGTCTCCCATACTTTTTTAAAATTATTTTCCAGTAAAGTAAGTTTGATCTTTTCATTCTGATCTTTTACATATTCAGGTTGTGAGAGTACCAATAGTTTAGAACCGTCTGGTGAAACCGAAACATAAAATAATCCACGGGTGCCCATTTTTTCTGAAGGTAAAACGCCAATCTCAACAGGTGCTTCAACATTACCATCATCATTGATCGCTTTTGCAGTTAATACATTTTTACCTGTGGCTTTCGTAAACAATGCGGAGATCATATATAGTGTATGATCAAAATAAATAACATCTACATAATCATCCGAACGGCCAGTGCTGATGTCTTTAGAAAAAGTTCTTTCTCCTTCTCCATTAAAAAATGCAGCCGTTACAACAGGAGAAAATGCAGAACGAATAATTGATTGTGATTCTGTCATATCAGGCTCCCGTTTGTTCACAATAAAATATCCGTCTTTTTCATAACCCATTATTTGTGTTTGGGTAAATGGCCCTGGTTTTGATTTCATCTGGCCCCAGGAAAATTGAGGTTCCTGTGCAAAAGCATTCAATATAAAAAATGATGCTAATAAGAATGTGGTGATTTTTTTCATAGTGCATAATTAATGGTTTTGGCGCAATAGTGCTGTTATTGTTTAAGAGAAAGCCGTAGTGAGTTTATAACTCAGTACATGCTAATACTGCTGTCCTGAGTTTACAAACTCAGGACAACTAAGTTTCCCCTAATAAAACTTAGGCTCATTACTTCTCCATCATCACTACATTTACAGCATGATACAGGTAAGCATTGCCGAGGACCTTCCTGAAATAAGAGCAAGTATAGAGAAGCTGATCAAAGATCAACATGATATGTTATTGCTTTCTTCATCTTCCAATGCTGAAGATGCGATACCTGCTATAAAAGAGGCGCAACCAGATATCGTTATTATGGACATCAACATGCCTGGCATGAATGGCATCGATTGCATTCGCAAAATAAAAGATGATTGTCCTGCCACACAATTCATGATCTTCACCATCTATGAAAATGATGAAAAAATATTTGATGCATTGGCCGCTGGTGCAAGTGGTTATCTTTTAAAAAAAACGGCCCCGGAAAAAATACTGGATGCCATCAAAGAATTATACCATGGTGGCAGCCCCATGAGTACACCCATTGCACGCAAAGTGATCAATCATTTTAAAGAAACAAAAAAGCCGGGCCACGAAAACCTTACCAATAAAGAAAATGAAATTCTTAACTTGTTATCAAAAGGTTTCCTGTATAAAGAGATTGCAGTAAA
Organism: Ferruginibacter sp.; assembly: GCA_039934735.1. GTDB lineage: Bacteria > Bacteroidota > Bacteroidia > Chitinophagales > Chitinophagaceae > Ferruginibacter. Next base: position 2,369 of record JBDTLP010000023.1, read on the forward strand.
ACTTTCTATATCTGTTGGTACAGTAACGCAACACATTCACAACATTTATGAAAAGCTTCATGTAACCAATAAAACAGAAGCCATCAATAAACTGCAGCGACGATAAATATGCAAAGCATGACAGGAATAAAAAAAACAAACCTTTATTTTTTTCTCGTTGCATCATTTCTTTTTTTCTCAATACAGCTTTCTGCTCAATCGGTAAACAAGCCTTATTACCATTTTAAAAATATCAATATCAGCGATGGCGTAATCAGCAATAATACCACCAGTGTATTTAAAGATTCAAAAGGATTTTTGTGGATTGGCACTGACAGGGGATTACAACGTTTTAATGGTTCAACGTTTCTTACTTTTCGTCACCTCAATAATGACAGCAACAGTATTGTTAATGAAAATATCACTTTCATTACAGAAGATAGTAAACATGATATTTGGATAGCCACTACTGACGGGATCACAAAATTCAGTTATGCAAATGGACGGTTTACCAATTATGCCTTTGCATTTAGAGGAGGAAACAAAATAAGGATTGGGGATTTACTTTGCATTTTCGAAGACAGCAGAAAACGGGTGTGGGCAGGGGCAAGATCAGGTTTGTATTTGTTTGATGCATTAAAAGATCAGTTCATGAATTGCCCGCCTGTAAATATACCTGACATAAACATGGATCATTTTATCAGGGTACATTCAATAAAAGAATCTTCCACACAGGAAATTATTTTTTCTGTCATTGATGGCTTAGTAATAATGGACAAAGCGGGTAAGCAGCAATACTTTCAAATGCCAGTGCCTACTATTAAACCAATAAATTATATTCCTACAGGCGTCATCATGCTTTTGAAAGATCATCCTGATGAAATATGGGTGGCAGCTTGCCTGAATGGATTTTTTAAGTATGAAAGAAGTACAGGCAAATGGACGAATTATCGTTCGGGAGGAGTATTGGGCAATGACCTGGTGAAAGCATGTGTTGACTGGAGCAAAGATGAGTGGCTTCTTGGAGGAGATAATGTTTGTTTATTCAATCATCGTACAGGTGTTTTTACAACAGCAATAGATAAGGATAAAATAATGTCCATTTCTTCAGCATATAGGGAAAGCAATGGCAACCTTTGGATTTCTTCCTGCTGGGATGGCATTCATTTGTTGAATCTTACCACCCAGCTATTTTCATCTATACAATATATTCCGGGTGCAGGATCCGATAAACTATTGTATTACGATAAAGCTTTAAATGCGGTTTATGGCATGAGTATTTACTTTGTAACAGGTATAGTAAAACTTGATCTATCAAATAACAATGTTACCTACGATAGCATTCGGGCGTTTCCTCCTTTTACCACGGTGATGAATAATTTTATTGCCGACCATGATACGCTTTACCTGGCGATGGAGAAAGGTTTATGGCGATATGATTTACAAAACCACAAGTTGGATTCAATCACTTTCAAAGAAGATAGTTCCTGGTCACAGCAGGCATTTTTTTTTAACCTCTGTCAATCAGGTAATAAAATATATTTTACCGGGAAATTCGCAAATGGTGGCCCGTTTGTGTATGATAAATCAACGCAAATTGTAAAAGACTTATCTCTTATTTATCAGGATAAAAACAAGCCAAATGCTGTCGGTTATTATCCTTCCAATGTAAATTCTACCGTTGGGCATGGCCAGGTAAATGCAAAAGATATTCCGCTCTTATATAAAAAGAATCATGACCCCGGCTGCTATGGTTTTTGCATGACGCTTGGTAATCATATTTTATATACGGGTATGAATTTTTCTGATAGTATTTATACATACAATGAAATTAAAGATTCAAAAAAAGCCATTGGTATTCCCGTAAATTATTCCAATGGAAAACCTTGCAGTATAGCAAGTTTGGGAATTGATAAAATGCAAAATCTTTGGTGTGGGACTGAAGGAAATGGCATTTTCATTTTTAATATCCCATCACAAAAATGGATTCGTCATATCAATCAGGAAGATGGTTATTTCCCGGTGCTTACCTCCCAAATTGTTTCCGATGAAGACGGTGTTGTTTGGTGCAATACTTCGGAGGGGTTGTTTTCCTTTAACCCGGTTAATTTTCATTTTAAAAATCATACATTAAAAGAAGGGCTGCGTGCGGAAAACAATACCGGCAACCTTATTCAATTGCCGGGACACAGGTTGTTGAATAATAATGTTAACTATCCTTTTTATGACTTCACCTATGGCATTATCAGTACTAAACCTGCAGATACGATCATTCATATAATTCCTATAAGCGTTACAAATTTAAAAGTGCTTGGTGAAAATTTTTTAACTGATACACTACTGGATAATATGCAGCAAATAATATTGCCGCCCGGAAAAAATGCATTTTCACTTAACTATGCAGGTATAAGCCTTACAGATGGCGACAAGCTCTTATATTCTTATATATTGGAAGATGCTGAAAAAAAATGGCACCATGTGGGCAAAGAACAAAGCATGTCTTACATCAATTTATCTCCCGGAAAATATGTGTTGCATATTAAATGTAAAAGCCGTGATGAAAGTATTGTAAGTACAGAACGACTTCTATACATCGACGTATTACCCGCATGGTATCAAACAATTTTATTTAAAGTTTTATTGATACTGACTATTAGTTTATTACTTTTTGCTGCTATCCTTTATTACCTGCGTGAACAATTAAAAAAACAACAAGCCATCCTGGAAAATGAAAAAGCCATAACACAAGAACGAAATCGTATTGCTGCTGATATGCATGATGATGTTGGTGCCGGACTTAGCCGTATCCGTTATATTACTGCTTCCATGAAGGACAGGAAAGCTATGAATGATGACGATATCAACAAGATCGTTGCCTTAAGCGATGAATCTGTAGAAAAAATGAACGAAATTATCTGGGCGCTCAACCAGGGCAACCAGCAACTGGAAGAACTTATTTATTATACAAGAAGCCAATGCAGCAAAATGGTAAATAATGCCGGCCTTGAATTTAATTTCAATATGCCGGAAAATATTCCTGCTAAAATCATTAACTGGAAAGATGCCCGCAACATTTATTTATTGGTAAAAGAATCTGTGAACAATGCAATTAAACATGCAGGTGCAACTGAGATCGTTATTGATTTTATGACCAGTGATAAGTTGTTCATCACAGTAAAAGACGATGGCAATGGATTTGATGAAGCTACTATACGCAAAGGAGGCAATGGATTAAAGAATTATAAGAAGAGGGTTGAAAGTATTAATGGAACTTACTCATTAAAAACTTCTCCTGGCAATGGAACAGCATTGTGTTTTGAGATTTCGCTTGCGGATAAGTAATTACATCCGATTGTTCATCCCCTTCGGGGCTGCGGTACATACCTGTGGGGTATGTACCGGGGACTGCGTCCGGGGTTATGCATAGTTGAAGTCCTTCGGACTTCTAAGTATTGCAAATTCATAAAAATATTCTATTCTCCCAAGTCCGAAGGACTTGAACCATTAGTAACCCCGGACGCAGTCCCGGGTACACATGCAGGCTACCGTATCCACGCAATCCAGGGTACACATGCACCTGATCACTGTACACCTACAATCCCGGTGAAAACACTCAAACAAACTGTGGAAATCATCTCCAACGTAACCTATCCAATTCCTAACATTGCATAAAACATCCACCATGGGAACGTATCGTCAAATCTATTATCAAATCGTGTTTGGTACAAAGTATCGCAAGCCAACCATCAACCCGCTATATGATAAAGATCTGTACCGGTACATCTGGGGCATCATCGAAAATAAAAAATGTAAGCTCTATCGCATCAATGGCATCGAAGATCATATTCACATCATGAGTGATCTTCATTCAACAATATGCCTTGCTGATTATGTGCAAGACATAAAAGTTGCAAGCAGCATATGGATGAAAGAAACCGGTAAGTTTCCTGCCTTCGAAGGATGGCAGGATGGATATGGTGCATTCACTTATTCAGTAAGAGAAAGAGACATGATCTTCAATTATATTAAAAAACAGAAAGCACATCATCAGAAAGAAAATTTTTATGATGAGTACAAACGATTGTTAATTGAGAATGGCATTGAGTTCGATGAGAAATATATGTTGTAAATTATTCAACAACTTATTAGTACTTGTGAAGTTTTAGTGCTACTGAATTATAAAAAACCAAATCCTGAAGCTTTCTTTATAAGTATGATCGTATTACCAACATTAAATTTTGTAAGCAGGTTTTTACGATGTGTATCCACTGTATATGGACTTAAAAAAAGTTTCTCGGCAATCTGGTTGCTATTCATTCCCTCAGCAATCAACACCAGTATTTCTTTTTCCCTACGGGTAAGGGTAGGCGCATCTTCTTCTGATATTGTTTCAGGTTTATTACTGTTTATATCTGCACCAAAATACATTTTTCCGGCAAGCACTGAATTAATTGCTTCCTCTATTTCTTCCCTGCCTGCGCTTTTAACCAGGTAGCCCGATGCGCCATTGTTGATCATTTGCGATACATAGCTGCGTTGCTTAAACGTACTTAATCCAATGATAGCAGTTAGTGGAAATTCTTTTTTTATTCTTGCGCAAAGTTCAATGCCATTTATATCGGGAAGATTAATATCCAAAAAAGCAAGTTGTATAGAATGGGCTTTTAAAGAAGCCAACGCTTCGAATGCATTTGAAGCAGTAGCTGCTATCCGAATAAAAGGCATGTTTGACAATATTGCTTTCATACCTTCAATCACCATGCTGTGATCATCTACCAGTAAAATATTGATCATTTTATCGTTCATCATAAACAGGTATTTCTATATTGATAGATGTTCCTTTGCCAGGTTCTGATTTAATATCCCAGCTGCCTTTTAAATAATCTACCCTTGACTGGATATTTTTAAAGCCGTTTCCGTTTTTAATATTCCCGTCATTCATGTTAAAGCCCTTGCCATCATCCTCTACCGTTAGTGTAATACCAAGTTCGTGTTGGGCAATCTGTATAAAGATTGTATTGGCATGTGCATGTTTTATTGCATTATTACTAAGTTCCTGTACCATACGATAAAGGATCACTTCAGTTGATTTCTCCAGTGGTTCCGTAAAATTAATACCCTGGTACTTCATCTTAACTGAATTGCTTTCATTAATGCCGTCACAAAAATCCCGGATGGCATCGCTGATACCAAATTTTAGCAATGCCTCGGGCATCATGTTGTGTGCAACGCGGCGCATTTCGGCAATGGCATTGTCTAATTGCAGCAGTGATTTATTAAAAAGTAATGCGTCTTTTTCATTGATTACAATATTTCCTTTCATAGAAGACAGGTTTAGTTTGATGCCACTGAGCATACCACCCAATCCATCATGCAGGTCTTTTGCAAGACGGCTTCTTTCTTCCTGCTGGCCCTGCAATATGCTGTTTAATGCCAATAATTGTTTTTCGTTTTCATACATGATCTTTCTTTTTCTATATTGAAAAACAAACAGAAAAAGTCCGGCTACAAACACCATAAAAATGATGCCTGCCAATACAATAAAAATAATTAACGTGGTTTTCCCCATATAAAACCAATTGTAAATAAAAGGTACATAGCATAGTTGAATGATGTTGCTGCCCATGCTACGGGTACGAACAAGCTCATATCTTTTGCCAACTCATTGTATAGTCCATAAAAAGGAAAGCTACCAACATAAAACAACATCAATCCGCACACGATCCAGAATACACTCAATCTTCTAAAATGCATGATTCTTTCTGAACCTGTTAATTCAATAAAAAAAAGAATCACATAAATAAGTATAAATAAATTACCGGTTGTGTAAGATATGGATTGAAAATAATAAACCTTATTATTCAGCAAACTGTTTTCTAATATCCATGCAACCGTATATAAGATACAACCGGCAATGATTAATTTTCTATACTTTTTTTCCAGCGTGTGATAAAAAAACCAATTGATAAAAAGTATTTCAAGAGGAATTCCTACTGCATATACATATGAAGCTTCAGCAATCTGTTTATTTAATTCAAGTACACGATAACATATTTCCAATGCGGTTATAATCAAAAGATAAACCGGGAACCATTTCAGGTAACTATGCTTCCATTTTTTCCAGGTAACTAAACCTGCAATAGCAGCCATTGCCTCTACCACAACAAGGCATTGCGAAAATAAAATGAGTTGCTTCATGTTCTTGTTTACAATGAAAGCTGTTGTTTAAATACTATTGTCCAAATCGTGTAGCCGCTACAGAAGGACACAATGGAGGACATAACCCACCATGATTTTGTGCGGTCTGTCTTCCTGTTAAACCACCTGATAAAACCAACATAGTATCTCCTGCAAAAATTTCAGGGTAAGTACATTTCTTGATATTAAAAGTATCGAACGCATTATAATCAGTTGGTTCGTTTCCATTAAAGCTATAAGTGGGCACCATAAAAACAGTATGCCTGTTTTCATATTCTTCCGATAGAACAGAAAGGTCTGTATTTGTGCCTGCATTTACACCTGTTGCCGGATACCTTCCATAATAAATACGAATGCCCAACTTTGCTTTCGAGTCCTTGCAATTCACTCCACATGATCTGCTCTCTACTTCCCAGATAAAACGTTTCAAACTATCAAGATCAAGCCATACAGAATGTGCATCATCCTGGTTAGTGCCTTTAAAGGTTAATGAAGTTGGTATGGAAATATTTTTTCTATACCTGTCTGTCATATCAAGCAACAGGTTAACCGCCAAACCCTGGAAGGGAGATAATTTACTGTAATCGCCGCATACATTACAAGGCAGGCTATCATGATTGTTGGTATCTCCGTTCGTATTATCCTGTGCAGTTTCGCCTTTCGTTTTATCATGACAGGCAGATTGTGAGATCATAAAACCAAGTAATAAAAAAATAACGGGAACAAATAGTTTTTTCATAAACGACATTTTAGTTTGGTGAATAGTTATTGAATGATTGAAAAAATACAGAAAGACGTTTGTATGCTTATAATAATGAGCTTATTTCATTTTGTAGTGAAAGTAATGTTTCGAAAACATAAAATAAAACATTTTCAAAAAATACCAGTTTCCCGGTATTTTAAAATATACAGTTTTATCGGTATTGTTTGAAGGCATTGTAAACAGTAGGTTTGAATATTCAAAAAAAACAAAACCTACACAATGAAATATTTTTTTAAACAATCGCTTTTAACCATGATTCCTGTCAATGATTATTTGCAAATAAACGATACAATTTGCCGAAGCGGTATTGACGGATCAATAGGTTCCTCCAGCTTTCAAATGCACCTAAGAAATGTTATATTGATTCACTTCTTCGCTACAGTTAGTTTTGTTCTCAATTAATTTCCCGGCTATTATTCGTTATTGAATGATCGCTGCCATATCCTTTTTATTAACTGCTACCCTCCTTTAAGAAACACCAGGATCTTCATTCACACAAACGTTAAATCATCATCATGAAAAAGTTATTCCTTCTCTGTTTTGCATTAATGACAATGGTTGTAAATATTTCCATTGCGCAAATTATTACAACCGTTGCCGGTAATGGTAGCTCCGGGTTTAGCGGCGATGGTAGCCTTGCAACAGGCGCAATTATATCGGCCCCGGAAAATATTGCATTTGATGCAGCAGGCAACATGTATTTTGCTGATGCAGGAAATAACAGGATCAGGAAGATTGATAAAACAACAGGTATCATCTCAACTGTTGCAGGTGATGGAACAGATGGATTTGGTGGTGATGGAGGATTAGCGGTCAATGCAAATTTAAAACAACCAGCTGCTATCGCATTTGATGCTGCAGGAAATATGTTCATTGCAGATCAATATAACAAACGCATACGCAAAGTGGATGCATCTACAGGTATCATTACAACAGTTGCAGGAGATGGCTCAGCCATTAATTATGGTGGAGATGGCGGAGCTGCTACCGATGCTCACCTTAGTTACCCGGTGGATATTGCGCTTGATGCAGCAGGCAATCTTTACATTTCAGACTACAATAATTTCCGTATCCGTAAAGTTGATGCTTCAACAGGTATCATTACAACAGTAGCAGGTAATGGCATTTTAGGATACAATGGCGATGGTATTTTAGCAACCGATGCACAACTTGAATTCCCTGCCGGAATAAAGGTTGATGCTGCAGGTAATATTTATTTTTCTGACCAGGATAATTATCGCATAAGAAAAGTAGATGCAGCAACTGGTTTTATTAGTACAATAGCAGGTACAGGAACGATAGGCGCTGCCGGCGATAACGGACCAGCTATCAGCGCTACACTTAATGAACCTTTTAGCCTGGCAATGGATGCTGCAGGCAATATTTACTTCAGTGATTTTAGTAATTTTCGTGTGCGTAAAATAAATAGTTCAACAGGAATTATTACTACTGTTACTGGTACAGGCACAGCAGGTTTTAGTGGCGATGGAGGACCTGCATCAGCTGCACAAACACAATCGGTATTCGGTATCGCCGTTGATGCAAATGGAAGTATTTTTATTTCAGATACAGAAAATCAACGCATCAGGAGAATAGGATTGCCACCTGCAATAAATATTAATTGTGCCGCTGCAACTGAAATCGTGCCATCACCTGTAGGAAATGCATCTTATGTTAATCCTGTTAGCGGAAGCAACATTGGTGTAGCTGGTGTACCAGGTACAGAAGGAGAATGTGATAATGGATATTTAATATATAGTGAATGGTATAAATTTGTAGCATCACAGTCTAATCACCGTATTGTATTAAAAGATGCAGTTCCAAGTGCCAATAATTTTGCTATTCAGTTTTATTTAGGAAACAATTGCAACAATATTGTTCCGTTAGATTGTTATTCCGCACTTGGTTCAGGCGACAGTTCCACATATACTGTAACGAATTTGGTTCCGGGGCAAACCTATTATTTCCGCATTAAAACATATGAATACAATTATCATGAAGGTACTTTTACCCTCTACGTAACTTCGCCCCCATTGCCTCCGGCTCCGGCAAACAATGATCTTTGTAATTCCCAGGAACTTATTCCTTCGGAGGATGCAACCTGTAACATGGTTACAGGTTCAACCAATGGAGCCACACCACAACATATTCCTTATAGTGGTTATCATGACCAATTAAATGATGTATGGTACTCCTTTGTGGCTACGAAATCGTATCACAAAATTGTTGTGAAAGGTTTTGGCTTTGACGGTGCGGCGTATTTTTTTGAAGGAAATTGTTCTGCTTTAATGTATCATTACGATGCTACAAATTATACCACTGCAGACAGCCTTGTATTAAGGTATAACGATTTAATAGTGGGCAACACCTACTATCTTGAAATTGGAAGTTCCTCTACCCAAAATAGTATATTTGATTTTACGATTTGTGTAACATCTCCTACAAGCCCTGCGAATGATCTTTGCGATGCAGCAGTCACGCTCGTACCATCAGCAGTTTTTGTTGGTACAGCTGGCACAACTGCAGAAGCATTAGGAGCCGGTGTGGTTTGTAACTATCATGATGATGATGTATGGTATAAGTTTACCGCAAATGATGTAACACATAAAATAATTATTAAGGGCAATAACGCTTCGTTTAATTATTACAGTGGAATAGAATTCTTCTCGGGTAGTGAATGCAATTCCCTTGTATCAATTGGTTGCGCCCAATATTTGTACGATTTTGCCGATAGTGTTTTTTATCAGGCAAACAACCTTGTGCCTGGTACCACCTATTATTTTAACGTACACACTGCTTCGTATGCAGGTTCAGATGCCCGCGAATTCTTAGTCGGCGTAACAGGTGCTCCATTGGGATGTACTTACACCGTTCCAGGCTTGTTTGAATATCCAATTGGAATAACAGCAAACTTCGGTGCTATATGTGATTTCAATGGCGAGTCAGATTATTCGGATAACCTTAATGGTTATACCGTGATACATCCTGTAGTTCCGGGAGGGTTGGTAAAACTTGACTTTATAATTTTCAATACAGATGTAAATGATGTTGTTTATATATACGATGGTGAAGGAGTTAACGGCACTTTGCTTTATAGTGGAAGTGGAAATCCTGCAACATTGCCTTCTGTAACTTCTGCAACAGGTTCTTTAACGATACAATTCATAAGCGATAATGATGGTATTACAGGCCCGGGATTCAGTGCATTGATATCTAACCTTCCCAATCCATGTCCAGGTGCCACATTATATGTAGATGCGGCTATGCCTTCCAGTGGTGATGGTGCTTCGTGGGGATCAGCTTTTAAAACGTTTAGTGAAGCTTTGTATGTTGCCAACAATTGTACAGATGTACAAACCATAAAGATTAGCCAGGGAACTTATTATCCTTCTACGTTTGATGGACAGGTTACCACTTCAAGAGATAGTTCCTTTGTCATTCAGCGGGATGGATACCGGATATTTGGTGGTTATAATCATTCCGATGAGCGTGATGATATTACCTATATTACCATGCTAAGCGGTGATATTGGTAATGTAAATGACAATACAGATAATAGTTATCATGTAGTAAAAGTAATTCCATTGAATGCCCCGATCAACCCGGAAATATTACTTGATGGTGTGATTATCCAGGATGGCAATGCGGATGGAAGTTCTTTGCTGAGCGCATCCTCCAATGATGGTGCCGGTATGTATGTTGATGCCCGATTTTACCAATGTGCATTTAGTATTGACAATTTAAAATTTGTAAACAACAGGGCTTCCAACAACGGAGGAGGATTATTTCTGGACGCAGCAAATACTTCAGCCAGTTGCATTCCTGCCGTGAACAATGTGGTATTTCAGACAAACTATGCTGCTATTTCCGGTGGAGGCATGTATATGAATATTGTGGGTGAAAATTCATTCAGCAACACGGTGATCAATAACTGTAATTTTGCCGGCAACGAAGCTGGGGTAAGAGGTGGTGGTTTATTTAATTACGGTGCCAGTAATGGTGCATCAAGCACGGCACTTATAAGTAATTGCAGTTTCTTTTATAATACTGCCAACAGTGGCGGAGCAATTGGTACAAATGCAGAAAGCGGCGGCTATGCCAATTCGCAGGTAACAACATCTGTATTTACCGGCAATCACGCAGCTGTTGATGGTGGTGCTATGTACATGTATGGCGGTAATGGTGAAAATCATTCCGGCGCTACCAAATCAACTTTTTCAAATAACAGTGCTGATTTATGGGGTGGTGCAATAGCAGGCGTTGGCGGTGATTTTACAAATGCGGGCAATGCACATACGGCTTATGAATTTGATGATTGTGTTTTTACCGGTAACAGTTCAGGCGCAAAAGGCGGTGCTATTGTAATGGATGATGGCATCAATGAAAATGAATTGAGGGTTGTAAATTGTACGTTTAATAATAATAATACAAATGGTAGCTCTAGCAATATTATTCAATACACTGCTTTTAACGATGGTATGAATCCTGCTGCTATCCTCAATTGTATTTTTGGAAATGATCTCATTGAACCGGACCAGGCAAAATTTACCGTACAGTATTCGCTAATCAATGATGCTAATTTTGCAGGCAATTTTAATATTATTTCAGGAACACCTGGTTTTATAAATGCAGCTAATCCCGCAGGAGCTGACGGCTTGTTAAATACTGCTGATGATGGATTAAGACTAAGTGCCTCAAGTGCGGCTATTGATGCAGGCCATACTATTTATGCGCCATTAACAGATATTGTAGGTAATCCACGTCCGTTTGGTGTGAGTGCTGATATGGGCGCATATGAATCATTCGAAAGCAAACCCATTGCTTCCTGCCCTGGCTTCTCTTCCATGTATGTGGATGGAAGCAAGTCATCAAGCGGCGACGGTTCTTCATGGGCAACAGCATTTAAAACAGTAAGTGAAGCTTTATACATCGCCAATCAGTGTACAATTGCTGATAGTATTTTTGTTGCAGAAGGAACTTATCATCCTGCCAATGACGATGGCAGTGTTTCGCTGAACAGGTTTACCAGTTTCAGAATTTTTAGAAACAATATAAAATTGTATGGAGGTTATCCTGCAGGTGGCGGTGTAAGAAATGTTGAGCTACACCCAACAACATTAAGCGGTGATATTAATAATGATGATATTGGCCTTAGCAATAACGAAGAAAATAATTATCACATCCTTATTATCTACCCGGATTCGCTAGCGATCAATGCAATTACCAACAATACAATAGTAGATGGCCTCACCTTCACAGGAGGAAATGCAGGATCCGGTACATTTTTATATACCGATATACACGGAAGAGAAATTATTTATTGGTTGGGTGGTGCGATCTATAATAAAGCAGATTATCTATCAAGTTATGGCGAATCAAGCCCTTCAATAAACAATTGTACTTTCATTAATAACAATGCATATAGAGGTGGTGGTGCTGTTTACAGCACTGCCAATAATGGAAAAACGGCACCTGTTTTTTCCAATTGTACTTTCAGAAATAATAATTCTTCTACAGATGCAGTTGGTGGTGGTGCCATTGCCAGTGATGGATACAGTTATCCCAATCCTCCATTAAGCAAATTATTTTTGGAGAAATGTGTTTTTGAAAACAACCATGCTGCCGGTACAGGTGGCGCTCTTGCAGTAACATTTGGAGTAGGTATTATTGCAAACAATTCAGTGTTCAGTGCAAATACAGCTCCTACTGGTGCAGCTATAAATTTACTTTCTAACAGTAGTCAGAATGCGCTGTTCAATAACTGTCTTTTTGTAAACAATGAAGCAAGTAATACAGGATCTGTTTTTAATGGTGGGCTTGCCGCTTTCAATAACTGTACGTTTAGTGGTAATAATACAACTGTGGGCAACAATGAAATATTTGGCGCATTAAATCCGGGTGCAGAACCTTTTAAACGCATCTCAATTGCTAATTGCATGTTTGATATTGGTTCCGACATTTATGACAACGGCTTTGGTTCATTAACTACAAAGTATATCGTTAAAAATACTTTCATTCAACAGGCAGCTTTTAACGGTAGTGGAAACATCACTGTTGGTAGTCCGTTCTTTACAGCTGCTTACGGTCCAGCTGCCGGTGATGATGGAAAATTCGGAACAGCAGATGATGGATTTCAATTGGGTGCGTCAAGTCCTGGTATAGATGCGGGTGATACAACGGGCCTCGGAAACATTATCCCGGCAACTGATCTTCGTGGCAACAACAGGATCTTTAATAATATTATTGATATGGGTTGTTATGAGAAAAGTTCTATTTGCGCTATTAGCTTAAGTGAAACACATACCAATACGCCTTGCAATTCCCTTGCTGCAGGAACCATAACGGTAACGCCAACCGGCACAAGCGGAAGCGTTAATTATACAATAACCGGCGGAGGAAGCAATAGCACAGGAATATTTACAAACCTTCCTGCAGGCACCTATAACATACATGCAGAGGATGCAAATAATTGTTCTGCTTCAATAAATGTAACGATCATAACGGTAGACCTAACGCCTCCTGTGATCAACACTTGTCCTGCACCTAAAACAATCAGCAGCACGCCTCCGTATTGCCTGGCTGTGGTTCCTGATTTCACACCTGATGTAGTAGCATCTGATTTATGCAGCATCAGCAGCCAATTGATAATAACACAATCAATACCAGCCGGTACATTAGTAAGTGTAGGCGTTACTCCTATCGTCATCACTGTTACTGATCCATCTGGCAATTTTTCAACTTGCAATACCAGCTTTATCGTAACAGGTACAGCTCCGGGAAAACCTTCTGCTATTGTCAGCGATCCTGTTTATACAAATGTTTGCAGCCTCATTGGTACGGCAACTTCAGTACGTTATTCGGTAACGGCTGTTTCTGGTTATACTTATGATTGGGTAATTCCTCAACATACTATTATTGATTCAGGTTCCAATGGCAATAAGATCAGGTTGCGTTTCCTTGCAAGCTATGTGTATGATGTAAATGATTCTTTAAAAGTAAGAGCTGTGTCATTGTGTGGTACAGGTGTCTTGTATAGTAAGCTTGCTATTAAATCAAGTTTACCATCTGTTCCTTCTTCTACTACCGGATATTCACTGTGTGGACCGGGAACAGCAACATTGAAAGCAACTGCAATCACAGGTTATACCATCGATTGGTATGATACAGAAGGTACACTATTACAATCCGGAACATCAAGTGGTTCCAATTCAATCAATCCTTTTGTAACAGCTACAACTATATATTATGCAGCTGTACGAAGTTTAACAACAGGTTGTTCTTCATCAAAGGTTGCGGTAACGGCAACGGTTAACCAGTTACCTTTTGCTCCTGCTATTGCATCTGTTACACCTGTATGTTCCCGGGGAACTTCAACAATAACTGTAGTTCCGTCACCGGGCATTGTCTTTAGCTGGTTTTTAGCAGCTACAGGAGGTACTGCAATAAAAACAGGTAATCCTCTTGTTACCGGAAGTATTGGAAGTAATACAACATACTATGTTGAAGCAAAGAATACTGCAACAGGTTGTGTTTCTGCAACCAGGACAATGGTAACAGTTATGGTGTATCCATATCCTGCCATTCCGGTAACGGCAGGGCAAACAATTTGTAGCCCGGCTTCTGTGACTTTATCAGCAACAGCAGGCGCAGGAGAAGCTATCGACTGGTATCTTTCCGGCAACAGCACTGCAGTTGCAACAGGAAGCAATACTTATACAACACCAGTTATAAGTGTTACAACTACCTACTATGCGTATGCGAGAAATCTTACAACAGGTTGTATATCTGTCCGAGCAACTGCAGTAGTAACCGTTACCGCTCCGCCCGCTACTCCAACCGTTAACCCTGTAACAATATGTGGCCCGGGTGTAGCAAACCTTACAAGCACAGCTTCTACCGGCTTAACCATTGATTGGTTTGATGCAAACGGAGTATTATTACAATCAGGAACAACAAGTGGTGTAAATGTTTATCATGCTACTATTACAGTTAATACTGTATTCTATGCAGCTTCAAGAAAAATTTCAACAGGATGTGTTTCACAACGTGTATTCATATTGGCAAAGGTTAATCCTTTACCTGATGCGCCTGTTGCATTAACGAGTGCTGCAGTATGCCAGCATGAAACTGTTACTTTATCTGTTGTTCCTATTTCCGGTATTCATTTCAATTGGTATTCCGGGCCAACAAGCGGGCACCCAAGTTTCACGGGAAGCAGTTATACGACTCCAAGTATTAGTGTCAGCACTACTTATTATGTAGAGGCAGTAAATCCTTTAACCGGATGTTATTCAACACCACGTTTACCTGTAGTAGCAGTTGTAAATCCTGCTCCTGCAGCGCCGATATCAGGCGGCGATGTTGCAATATGCGGATCGGGTTCTGCAATATTATCTGCTTCTGCGGGTGTTGGCCAAACGGTTGTCTGGTATGCTACAGCTACCGGCGGTGCTGCGCTAACTACAGGAAATAATTATACTACACCTGGCATAAGACAATCAACAAACTATTTTGCGGCGACCTTAGATCTTGTTACCGGATGTTACTCAGCAACAAGAACAGTAATAAAAGCAATTGTATCGGGCCGTATACCTGCCACTCCTGCTACTATCGCGGGCCCAACAAATATTTGTCCATATATAGGCGGAAGTGGAACAGCTGACTATTCTATTGCAGCAGTAACATATGCCACTTCATACGATTGGATAGTACCAGCAGGAGCAACCATTACTAATGGAGGAAGTACCTATATAAAAGTTGCGTTTAGTAATCTTAATCCATCAGGTGATATTATTACTGTGAAAGCAAGATCCGGTTGTGGCGTTAGTGCGGCAAGTTCGATTGCGATAAATATAAATGCTTGTCCACCTTCGGCAAAGGGAGTTGTGAATACGCCTGTTCAAAACAACTATCCTGTAGTCAAAGCTGTTGTTTTTCCTGTAGCAAATGAAGGTATGGATGTCACTGTTTATCCAAATCCAACCAATGCTGATTTCAATTTAAAAGTAATAACAGCAAGCAAAGAAAAAATACAGGTGAAAATAACTGATCTGCAGGGCAGGTTATTAAAACGATTTACTGTGATGCCTTATCAAACTGTTCAAATAGGAAATGAACTTTTAGCTGGTGTGTATATGATTGAAGTGAGACAAGGAAAATACGTTAAGACAACAAGGGTAATTAAATTCTAATCGGTTTTTCCGGGAAAATAAGGGCCTCATCATAATGGTGGGGCCTTTTTTATGTGGGTGTTGTGCGCTGGAACTTTAAAATTTTTTTAGAAATTTTTTTTATTGGGAGCAGGAAGAAATGTTCAATAATCAATGTACAATATTCCATATTCATCTGAATCGTTTTCATTGTGCATTGAGTATTGTACGTTGAGTATTGAACATTAAAATTATAAAGCAACAACTATAGAAAAGCCTCCCATTTAAAGGAGGCTCAATCTTATAATCCTTTAATCCTAAAATCTTAATCCTTGCACCTGTTACTCACAACTTCCCCATCAATAATAACCATACAAACCTTTGTCAGATATTCAAACGGGTCGCCATCATACAAAACAAGATCAGCATCTTTTCCTTTTTCTATACTGCCAACGCGATTGTCAATGCCGAGTAATTTAGCAGGGTTGATGGTAATACATTTAAGCCCGTCTTCAAAAGACAAACCATTGGCAACAGCCAGTGCTGCTTCAGATAATATCAATCTTGTTTTTGGAACATACGATTCATAACCACTTTCAATACTAACGGTGATGCCCGCCGCAGTTAAGATGGCAGCGCTTTCACGGGTCATGTTTTCCATATCTCCTTCATTGCGGGCCATGGTTGCATGCAATATCAATTGCGCTTTTGATTCTTTTATTTCATCAATAATACGGTATGCTTCTGCGCCACCATCAATCACAAGTTTTAAATTAAACTCTTTCGATAGCCTGATTGCATTCATAATATCATTTGTCTTATTAGCTGTGATGAGTGCTTTTATTTCTCCTGTTAATAACTTAGCAAGTATCTCCATTTTCAAATCAACAGAAGGACGTTTGCTTGTATCCTTATCATTTTGCTTTTTAAGATAGATCTGTGCTTTTATTAATTCTGTACGGATCATTGCCATCTGTTTTGCCCTTGTACCGGGAGATGGAAAATTTCCTGAAACAGATGGGCCGATCGTCATTGCCAACATCGTTAATGGTTGAATGGTTACCGTTTCTACCGTACCCGCTTTTGTTTTAGCGATCATGGTTTGTCCGCTAACAAGTGCACCAATTCCATGGCCTGTGTGAATGGTTGTTACACCATTTTCCCTAAGCACTCTTACCAATGGTTCATCAGGATTGTAAGCATCTATGGCCCGAAGGTCAGGTTGTATCGGGCTTGATTTTTCAAGTTGATCCTGGTCGGTAGGAATGTTGAGTGAACCCGAAAGCCCAACTACAGAACGTGCATCTACCAGCCCAGGTGTTACCACTTTTGCTTCGTATGTTTTATATCCTGCGGGAATGGTAATGGAAGTTGCCGGTCCTATGTTTTCAATCTTTCCATTTTTTATCAATACAACTCCATTACGTACAGCCGTACCCGAAATTGTATAAATTGTTTCCGCCTTGATCGCAATTTGCGCCTGCGAAAAAAATGGTGCTGCAACAAATGCTATTATGTGGAATATTATTTTTTTCATTGTTTATTATTTAAAAAGCTGCAAGCTTTAAGCTATTAGCTATAAGTTGATATTAAATATTGAGAGTTAGCACAACCAAACTTGCGGCTTATAGCTAACAGCTTAAAGCTTTACTGTACTTCATCTGCATCATCCCCATCATCATGAACCTGTGTCTTATCGGGAGCATAAACTCCATAACCTCCTGTAAGAAATGCTTTATCTGCGGGAATGCTTATATCCCAACGTTTAATTCCTTCCACCCATGTTTGTTCCAATTTTGTATAAACACTAAATGGATCTCCCGATAAAATAATAAAATCAGCATCTTTTCCTTTTTCCAAAGATCCAACGCGGCTGGAAAGATCAAGTATTTTTGCTCCGTTGATCGTTAATGCTTCCATTGCTTTTTCTCTTGGCATTCCTTCTCTTACCATTAATGCGGCAGATCTTAAAAACAACCTTGAATCTGTAATCCAATCATCCGTATGAAAACCAACAAGCACGCCTGCTTTTACCAATGCGCCTCCCGTGAGCAATGACACATTCATCGCTTCTAATTTTCCACCAGGCACATCTATTGAAATGATCGAACATGGAAATCCTGATTTCGCAATTTCATCTGCAACTTTCCATCCTTCAGATACATGATGTAACACAACCCTGAAACCAAATTCTTTTGCAAGCCTTATTACCGTCAATACATCATTTGCCCTGTGTGTATGAAAATGCACAATGCGTTGTCCATTCAACACTTCTACCAATGGTTCCATGCGCAGATCTCTCTCGGGCATTTTAGATGAATCTTTTCCTGCCTTATCCATTTTCTTTTTGTATTCAACCGCTTTGGTAAATAGTTCCCTGTCCAATGCTGCACTCTTTGCTCTTGTTCCCGGGTAACCAGGAATACCACGCATCGGGTTGGTGCCATTTGCCATTTTCAATCCGCCATAAACACCTTTTTCATTGGTGATCAAAAGATCTTCAATCTTTTTTCCTTCCCGCATTTTTACATAAATAGTTTGTCCGCTCATTAATAATCCTGAACCGGGCATAATATTAATGGTAGTAATTCCTCCTGCCAATGCTTTTTTAAATCCATCACTGGTAGGGTTAACCGCATCCAGTACTCTTGTATCCGGACTAAGTGGTGAAGATGCATCGCCACCATCGGGGCCACCTAAGTGAGAATGCGTATCAATGAGCCCTGGCATTATTATTTTTCCAGTAACATCTCTTATATCTGCATCAGCAGGAATAGAAGTTTGCGGGCCGCCCACACTGATGATTTTACCTTTTTGAATTACAATTACAGCATTTTGAATAGGGGCACCGGTGATGGGATAAATAAGTGCACCTTTAAAAGCAATGGGCTTTTCCTGGGCTGTTACACAAAGTGTAAGAAACAAACAGATGAGGAGTGATGATCCTTTTCTCATAAACAGTCAATTTAGTTTTGAGTTATTAATTATGAGTTAAGAGTGTTTCTCTAAACTGATAATTCAAATTCTAAATTACAGCTATCATGGCACAATTAGATAATCTATTAAATACAAATGTGGCTAAAGCCACTGAGCAATATTTTTATTACCGTTGGCTGAAGCCAACGGTAAGTGATGCGAAGTCTGCAATTATTGGAATTGTAATAATAATTAAAAGAAAGGCAGAGGATTGAATAAACAAACTCTCAATTCTAAACTCCTATCACGAAGCGATATCCAATTCCTTTAATCGTTATAATCTGGAGATTACTATCTTTTTTTAAATAACTTCTGAGTTTGGTAATATATACATCAAGATTTCGGGAGTTGAAAAAATTATCATTACCCCAAAGCATATTTAAAATAGTACGGCGGTCGATGATGGTATCGCGGTTATTGTATAGCATTTTTAAAAGTTCCGATTCACGGAAAGATAATTTTCTTTCCTCATCATTATCTTTTAATAATTGGAGATTGCTGTGAAAGCTATAAATTCCTATTTGCACCGCTAAATTATTTCCAGGAGGCTCGCTTTTATATGTTAAAACATTTTCAATTCTTACAATCAGTTCTTCCAGGCTGAATGGCTTTCGTATATAATCATTACCACCTGTTTTAAATCCTTTTACAAGATCTTCGGTTTGTGTTTTTGCAGTAAGAAAAATAATGGGAATAAGTTTGTCAATGTTTCTTATCTCTTCGGCAATGGCGAATCCATCTTTATTGGGAAGCATAATATCCAATACGCAAACATCAGGTTTTATTTGTACAAAATGAGACAGCACTTTATTTCCATCTGCTTCCATTGTTACCGAATAGCCGCGGCTCTCCAGGCTTTCTTTTACGATCTTACCAAGGAACAATTCATCTTCGGCATATAAAATTTTGATCTTCATAATTTGAAATGCTTCCTTATTACTTTGCGGTTGTTATCATAATAAATTACATCTGCTTCTTTAAACGGAAGTTTAATGATAAACGTGCTTCCTTTATTCAGTTCACTTTCAACTTCTATAAATCCCTGGTGGCTCGCCACAATATAGTTCACATAACTTAATCCGAGGCCATAGCCTTTTATATTGTGTGTATCGCCGGCGGGAACTCTAAAAAATTGCTCAAATATTTTCTTTTTGTATTCAGCAGGAATACCAATGCCATTATCAGTAACACGCAATTCAAGGTATTGTGAATGATCAATTACTTGAACAGCGATCTGAGGATTTTTCATACTATATTTTAAAGCATTGTCGAGTAAATTATAGATCACACTGCTGATATGACGACGATCTGCTTCTATAATAAAATTTATTCCGGTCAATTGTAAACTTGTAGCAGCTTCCTGTTTTTCAAATTGTGGTTTCATCGATTCCATTACTTCCCGTATCAATTGAACCAAATCAAAGTTTTCTTTTTTAATTTCTATTTCATTCTTTTCAAATTTTGAAAGGCTCAATACTTTATCTACCAGCAATGACAATCGTTGTAATTCATTGGTAGAAATATCTAAATATTCCTGTGTTCGTTCAGGGTTTTGTAATGCATTAAAATTTTTCATTGCTTCAATGGCTACGCTTACTGTAGCAATCGGCGTTTTTAATTCATGGGTAATGTTCCCGATGAATTCATTCTTTATTGCTGTAAGTCTTTTTTGTTGCACTAAATTTCTATACAATAATAAAAATGAAATGATGGTAATCGTTAAAAGTAATATTGAAAAAAATATGGGAAGTCCAATACGCCTTAGCAAATACGAAGAAGTATTTCCCATATTTAATTTATAGGTTATTGGATGAGCAAACCCGGTTGTTACCTCATTTAGTTACGGTCCCAGTGACTTATAATTACTGTCAAGCCTTTGAATGTTGAATGGGAAATCCATCTCCTGATTATTCAAATTTTTCTTCATTGCAATTTTAATATCTCTCAATTTCAATGAATCCTGCAATGAATCCACACCATACAAAAGTTGAATCAAATGATCATGTGCCTGGATATCTTCCGGGATTACATCATCCAATCTACGGCTAACAAATGTTTGATCTCCTGAAATAAAAATTTGCTTTTTAAGTCCTGGATTTTTTTCAAATGAATCATTCATTTTTTTACTGATCACATTTATTGTTGAAATAATTCCTTTCTTTTCATTTAGCCTGATCGTAAATTCCTGGTTAACGGTATCTTTTGATAAATTTATTTTTCTTACTGAAGCTATATCGCCCGCAGAAGACCCTAACTTTAATTTTGAAACCTGTAATTGCTGAAGCACATCCCTAAATGAAAAATCAGTTTTAATGGCAAGTGTTTTTTGTTCCTGTGTATAGGTTTGCTTTAACCAAAATAACTGGAAGCCGGCAACTCCTAAAATGGTAAGGATCATTAAAAATACCTGCAGGCGAAGTTTCATTTGAATTATTATGGAGACAAATTTAAACGATTGTTCTTTGCATTGAGGCTGTATTAACCTTTATTAACCTTAATGCAAGGTGGGTTAACTTATATTGCGCAGTGGTCTCAATAGTTTTGAAAAAATATATAATCATGAAAAAAATATTATTATCCGCCGGCATTGCATTGCTTACACTCTCCATGCAGGCTCAGCAAAAACAGGGAAAAGTAACTTATGAACGGGTTGCACAAATGAGGATACACACAAATGATGGCAATGGAGACGAGGATCGCCCGCAAACACGTACAGATAAATTTGAATTAACTTTTGGAAACAATCAATCTCTTTGGAAGCAGGCCGAAAAAGAAAATAATGATGATGAAAATACAAACCAGGGTGGCATGCAGATACGAATGATCGTTGCAGGATCGGATGATGTATTATATAATAATTTTACCAATGCAAAAAGTACAGAGCTCAGGGTTTTCTTTGATAAAAAATTTATTGTTGATGACAGCATTCATTCTTTAAAATGGAAAATAGGAGCGGAGACAAAAACAATTTTAAATCATGTTTGTACAAAAGCAACTGCAACAACAATAACCACACGCATGATGATGAATATAAATAACGGCGTAATGGAAAAGAAAGAAATACAGGATACTGCAAATGTTACAGCATGGTTTGCAACTGATATTCCTGTTTCTGCCGGGCCGGCAGAATACCAGGGACAATTGCCTGGATTGATATTAGCACTCGACATTAATAATGGAAGACAGGTTTATAAAGCTGTTGAAATATCCGACAAAGCTGATCTTTCATCTATCAAAGAACCTGTAGGAAAAAAACATTATACGCCTGCTGAATTTAGAAAGGAAAGAGATAAGATGATGGAAGAGATGCAGCAGAGTAATGGAGGAGGAAACCGGCAGATAAGGATTAATTAAATTTTTTGGCGTTGTTGAAAGGAGGCCTTCTTTATGCGGAAGGCTTTTTTTATTGTTGTTGCTTTGTGATTTTAATGTTCAATATTCGACGTACAATATTTAATGTTCAGTGGAAAACAATTTACCACAGAGTCAAATGAGTTTAAGGATGAGTTTTACAGAGTTATCTTTAAATAAATAAAACTCCGTGAAACTCCATATTAAAACTCATTTAACACCGTGGTAAAAAAAGATGTTACCAGAATTTTAAATGCCCAACAAAAACACAACTTGAACATCGTTCATTGATTATTGAATATTTATTTTAAACTTCGAAAATTACGAAAGCAACATAATCATCGTGCAATAACCCGTACTCCGCCGCCACTGTTATTAAGCCCTGTTTTGCTTAGGCTATAGGTAAAGCTTAGAAGAAAATATTGGCGAAGTGTTTTGATCCTGCTGTCCTCAATATAATTCTGATTGCTGTTGCGGCTGATGCCTTGATTGTTATTTAAAATATCTACAGCACTTAATTTAATTTCTCCGCGATTGTATTTAAGTATTTGTTTACTGATGCCTGCATTCCACAATGCAATATTACCATTGAATCCCGGGGCACGCTGGCCATTGATGGTATATGTAAAATCTGTTGAGAAGAAAAAATGTTTTGGCATTTCCCAATCAATGCTGCTGCTATATTCCTGTGAAGAATATTTTGTGTTGAGTGCTGACTGTAAAGAATACTTTGTGTTGTTATAATTTAAAGCAGCAGATAAAGAAATATTTAATTTAGTATTTGGATTCATATCAAACCTTATTTGAGGCCCCAATACCAATGCCTTTATATTATTTGAGATCGCATTAATAAACTGCCTTCCTTTATAATAATTAATATTGCTGCTGACCTCCACGCTTCCTTTTAAAAATTTTACTGGTACGCTATGACTTACGCTGCTGTTAATGCTATGCACTCCATTCACGTTTACAGGCTTTGTATGTTTTACTCCAAGAGAATCTATTGAATCATAATTTGCAATCCTGTTATGCGTTGCCTGCATACTAAAAAATAAAAAAAAATTCCTGTTCTTATAAGGATTTACCAATTGGAGATTTGCCTGTAAAGTATGTACATATTCCTGTTTAAGATCAGGGTTGCCTTCTTTTATATTGAGTGGATCGCTATTATCAGGAACAGGTTGTAGTTGCGACATAGCAGGTTGATTGGTGGAAGCCGCATAATTAAATGACAATGATTTAAATTTTGAAAAATTATATTGAAACCTTGCATTTGGTAATATATTTCCAAAATCTTTACTGATCAACGAATCCCTTGCATCTGCAATAACTTTTCCATCCAATGCTGCCTGTTGCCAGGTTGCACCCAATGAATAATTATATTTTCTTCTTTTGGTACGCATACGAATACCTGCAGTTGTAAAGCCATATTCATTTTCATAGTCGTTGCTTAATAACGTATTGAATTTATCGTGCTTTCCGTTTTGATAATTATAATCATAGGTTGTTTTTTCAGACGTATTTTTTGTGTTGCTTTTTCCAATACTAAATTCAAGCAAGGATCTTCTTAAAATGGGTTCTGTATAAATGACCCTGGCTGTATAACCACGAAGATCTGCGGTTGTATTGTTTAATTGATTGATGGTATCACGGCTTAATAATGAACCAGCATTGTAAAAATTATTAATTGATGAAAGGCTTCCATTTCCCTTGCTTTGACTGATACTCGTATTCAATGTGAAAGACAAAGTTCTTCCAGACTTGTTCATTTTCCTGAGATAGATCAGATCGTTTCTAAAATTAAATCCTTCGTTGTTTGCATGGCTATTACTATATCCTTCATTGGTCAATGCTTTACTTCCATTCAATGTTTGATAATCATTTTGTGAACGGTTGTTTGCTTTTTGATAAGAGAAGGATGGTGTGATGCGAATAGAATTTAAAGAATCAATTTGATAAAGTGCGTTGAGGTTTAACCTGTGATTATTATTAATATTATCAGCAAATGAATGCTGATCATAATAATAAGAAGAGTCTGGTAAAAAATATTGTCGCTGTATATGGCTCTCAATATTTGGGTTGTAATGATTGGAAAAGTAGTTGCTTTGGAGGTCGGTCTTTTTTCCAATGATATTATTATAATTTACACCGCCACCCCACGCTGTTTTAATTCCATTGTTTTGATTGCCTCCTAATCCAAATGCTGCTGCATCATTATCAGAAAAATTAAAATTGATATTATCACCGCCATTTTTTTGCATGCGGTTTAATTCGCCGGTAAAATTTAAAATGTCCATAAAAGAAAATCCTTCTGCATTTGTATTGTTTCCCATGGCCAATGCAGAAATTTGTCTTGCTCCTTTAAAAGAATTTACATTGAATTTACCTTCGTAGTGATCTTTATTTCCTGCTCCTGCATTTACTTTTCCAAACAAGCCCTTCTTTTTATCCTTCTTCAATTTCAGGTTGATGGTCTTTTCATAATTACCATCATCAAAGCCCGTTAGTTGTGCCTGGTCACTTTGTTTATCGTACACCTGCACTTTATCAACTGCATCTGCAGGTAAATTTTTTGTTGCAATTTTTGGATCACTTCCAAAGAATTCTTTTCCATCAACCAAAACCCTGTTCACCCTTTCGCCTTGTGCTTTTATCGTTCCATCTTTTTCAACTTTCACTCCGGGTAATTTTTTAAGCAGCTGCTCCACATTGGCGTTAGGCGGCGTTTTAAAAGAACTTGCATTGTATTGAATGGTATCATCAATTAATGTAACCGGCGGCGCTTCGGTTTGAAGTACAACTTCTCCCAGTGTTTTATTTTTATCATTCATCACAATATTTCCCAGGTCTGCCATCTTATTGTCCTCACTAATTGAAAGGAATTTATTGCTGCTGTGATAATTGATATGTGTAATGAGCAACCTGTATGCTCCATAGCGGATATCTTTAAATTCAAATCTTCCTGCATCATCAGTCATGGTAAAAGATACCAACGAAGAATCCTTTTTTTCAAGAAGGCTCACGGTTGCAGATGCAATGGGCTGCTTTGATAATGTATCAAATGCAATCCCTTTTACAATACCATTTTTTTGAGCTGTGATGGACTGGCAAATAAAAATGCCAATTAATAAAAGTTGAATGATCCTCATAATGAATTATTTCAACTACGAAAATATTCTTATAAAGCAGTGAAGTAGGTTAAGGGGGCTTGGTTTATGGTTAATTAAGGTTAAAAACCAGTTATGAATTTAGAATTATGAGTTTAGAATTTGTTTGTAATAATTGTAGGTTAACCGGCCTTACAACCAACTCATAATTCTAAACTCATACCTCTAAACTCCTTACATAGACAATATTTACCATAACCCCACGTTTTACCTTTTGTAAATCCTGATAAATCCCAATTATGAACAACCAAACTCAAGCTTCCCACATTCATCCTATTGTACAGATGGTAAAGAACTTCATTAGCAAACTTCGTCAGAACCCTGAAATATATCCAATAAAATACTATAAAAAGGGGCACCGTTTCCGCAGAAACTGGAAGTCGCCGATGGTGAAATAGCAGTTTTAATGCGGAAATTACTATTTCACTAATTCAGCAAAAGCACTCTTGATACGGATTGTATGAGTTTGTACTTTTGAAATACCGTTTAAATCCAAATTTTATGAAAAGAAATGAACCTCAAAACTTAACTGTTATGTCTTCTGTAGTAAAAGCCTTGTCTGCTGCCTTAAACAGCTTGTTCTTCTCCAACAACAACCGGGAGTTTGAACGACTTAAGAATTTTATAACGTCCTAAACCAGCTGCTTACCTCAAAATGCGTTAATTCCCTTCATTGAAGGGAATTTTGCTTTTATAGAGATTTTTATTTAAATCGCCGTTCTTAATTAATTTTCAAAATACAACGTACGATGATCAATATTCAATTGTATCAGTGCAAGCATTTACTGATTTCACAATCATTATTCTTTTCTCTATAAAATGTATGTAGTGACAAATTAAAAAATGTTCCGGCTTCCCGGAACATTGAATATAGTACGTTGTGTATTGAAAATTAATTTGAAAGATGCTGATATCGAAAAGCACTATCTGTTAACTGAAGAGATACTCCACATCCGATTTACTCAACGCCTTCACAAAACTACTATCATCTGCTATGAGTTCTTTCGCCAATGATTTTTTCTTTTCCTGGAGTTGAAGAATTTTATCTTCGATGGTATCGATACATATCATGCGATAAGCAAAAATATTTTTCGTTTGCCCGATACGGTGTGTACGGTCAATCGCCTGTTGTTCAACAGCAGGGTTCCACCATGGGTCAACAATATATACATAATCTGCTGCTGTTAAGTTTAAACCAACGCCTCCCGCTTTAAGAGAAATAAGGAACACCCTGCACTCATCATTATTTTGAAAATTCTGAATCGCTTTTTCTCTATCAACCGGCGAGGTGCTTCCATCAAAATATTCGAACTGTATATTCTGTTCAGTAAGTTTTGCTTTTATCAATGCAAGCATGCCAAGAAACTGGGAGAATATAAGCGCTTTGTGTTCACCAATATTTTCTTCAATCTCTCTGGAAAGTTCATCAAGCTTAATAGAGTGATTCGGATATTTATCTTCTTCATTCAATATAAACGGACTATCGCATATCTGGCGAAGCTTCATCAAGCCTTGCAAGATTGTTAATTGAGATTTATCAATACCTTGTTGATCAATGGTACCAAGAATCTTATCCCGATAACTATTTCTATAAGCTTCATAAATTTTGCGCTGCTCTTTTTCCATTTCGCAAAACAAGATGGTTTCCGTTTTTTCAGGAAGATCTTTTGCTACCTGTTCTTTTGTACGGCGTAGAATGAATGGATATAATAATTTACGTAAATGCTCTTTTTGTTCCTGTTCGCCAAACTTATCAATGGGTGTTGCAAATTCATTTCTAAAAAATTCCATGCTACCAAGTAAGCCAGGGTTTAAGAAATTCATTTGGGCAAAAATGTCAAATGTATTATTCTGCAATGGCGTACCGCTCATGCACAAACGATTTTTTGCAGTAAGCAAAGATGCTGCTCTTGTTACTTTAGATGCAGGATTTTTAATTGCCTGGCTTTCATCCAATATAACGTAATCAAAAAATATTTTTAGCAGCATGTGTATATCGCTTCGCAACGTGCCGTAGGTAGTGATCACAATATTATGCTTCTGCAATTCTTCTGCATCACGGGTGCGTGCATTGCCGTGATGTATATGATACGTAAGTTCGGGTGTAAATTTCTTTACCTCATTTTGCCAGTTGTATATCAATGTTGTTGGACAAACAACAATTGCTTTTAAGCCTTTATTCTCTGTTTTATAATGATCGAGCATGGTAAGCGCCTGTACGGTTTTACCCAAACCCATATCATCAGCAAGAATACCACCCCAACCTACATCATTCAAATAACCGAGCCATTGAAAGCCCGCAATTTGGTAAGGTCTTAGAATTGCTTCCAGCGTTTGTGGTGGCGCAATTTCCGGTATATTTTTAAACTCTCTTAGTCTTTCAAATTTTTCATCGAGTGCAAAACTCAATTCTGTTTCATCGCGGTTCTCGTACAATTCGTCAATCACACTCATGTGGTATCTTGACAAGCGAAGTTTATCGCTCTTGCCATCGCCCACTTTAAATAACAATGCATATCGCTTCAGCCATTCATCAGGAAGAATACCAAGTGTACCATCTCCAAGCTGAACAAAAGATTGTTTACCTGCCAAAGCTTTCTTAATATCTGAAATGCCTACACGCTGTTCGCCGAATTCAATTTCAACCTTTGCATCAAACCAATCCAATCCACTGCTTACATGAATATGTGTATTGGGGCGGGCAGTATTGAAACGGAAATTTTTCAATGCTTCAAATCCATACACGGGCACTTTCATTTCCTTCATGGCATCTACAAAGAGGAAGAACCAATTGTTGCGCAATACATCTGCACCACGCAATACAAGGCTGTTGGTTTCTGCCTGTGTAACAAACATCGAATGAAGTCCTTCTAATTTACTTACGAATGCTTCCTCGGCTTCTTTGTTGCGATGAATGATAAGTATTTTATCTCCATCAGGAATAGTTATCGTTAATTTATCGGATGTTTTTGTATCAAAACCCTGGTAAGTAAATATGGGTTGAAATACAAGGTAATCGCCCTTTTCAAGCAATTGTAATTTTACATCAGGAACACCCGCTTTTATTTCTTTAATAAGGCTCTTATCAAATTCAACCTGGTATTCCCTTGTTAAAGGAAGAATTACCTTTTGCATTTTCTCGGCCCAATTTGCTTTGCTGAGTTTGATGTTTCCGTTTTTTATAAATTTTTCCGCCTGTAAAACATCTTCTGCTTTTTGCCAGATGTACAATACATTTTCATATAAAAAAACAAGACTGCTGTTGCATTCATTTTTACTGAATGGAACTATTTCCCCGTTTAATTTCAACATGCATGCAATTTCAAAATGATCATTTACAGCAATCACTTTAAATATGGGAGCTATGAGATGATCACTCAACTCAATCTCTACCAGGTTCGTTGTTCTTAAGGTTTTATTTTCCGGTAAATAAAAAATGAAGTTATTTTTAGCTTGTTCTTCAAAAACTTTTTTTAGTTTAGGTTGAAGATATTCTGTGATCAAAGATTTTGTTTCTTCAGGAAGATCATCGCCATCGGTATGAATAATATTTTCCCAGATGCCGCTAAAAGGTGAATTGCGATTCAGGTATTTATTTATTTCTGTATCCTGTAGTTTTCTAACTTGCTGAAATAGTTGTTTGTCATCTTCACTAAACAGATCTGTATTTACAAACTTGGTCAGATCAAGCGCCTCAATTTTGTTCACGAATTTTTTAGAAGCATCATCGGGGTCTCCCTGGATAGCTTCCATCAGAAAGCCTGGATATGTCTTTGCATTAAAATTAAAAACAATGCCCAATTTTTTAAGCGCTGGTTCTTCTTCAACGATCTCATCTGAAACAGGAGGCGTTGACATTAAAGAGATTGCTGGCCGCATAGATGAAAAAGAAGATCCCTGGGTTGTACCTGCTGCAACTCTTTTAATATTTGTGTCAAGTACTTTTAAAAATGGTTTACCATCTTTGTACGTAAATTCAAATTTACCTTCGATATCATCTTTTAAACTGTAGCCGTATATCTGTAATAATTTATTTTTTTCTTTGTCCCAGTTTCGGATCGTTTCAAAATAATTAGGGCCAAATGAATTCAACAGTTGCAGGAACAATAGTGTTTTATGTTCGCAAAGCGGATGCATGGCTTCACTACACAAACAGGAGGTATCAAAATTGCGTTCTTCATTTTTTTGAATAACGAGCGGGTATGTTTGACCGTTATAAACCAGTTCTGCTTCTACTCTTTCATCCTCAGCTTTGGTAATGGTAGCTTTTACTGTGCGAAGTATGTTCTCAGCTTCATCATAAATGGCAGGAGATGAAAGCATCTTGATTGTTTTAAGATCGATGTGCTTCATCTTGGCAACGGTATGATATTGGTTGTATTGTATGTTTGTGCCACCGAGCATATTCTTATCAACCATATCCTGCAGGCGGAAAAGTGCAGCAGCTTCATGCCGGCAAATATCTCCCAGGTTATAAGGGCAACCGCAACGCAAAGACATCAACTTTGCGTCTGAGTATTTTTGAATATACACTTTATAAAAAGTACTGTAGCTGTCATCCTTCACGCGAAACACGATAGCACCCATGAGTTCATCGTGTTCTACCAATTCAACAAAACCCATCGCATGAATTTTTTTTCCACGGCGGATTACTTCATCAGTTCCATTATTATAGATGTGCTTTATTATATGTGGTAATGCCAAACTAAGGGTCCTTTTTTTAAATTAATAATTTTTATTAATTGCATCTAAGCTTTGCTGTAGGTAAATGCCGGTTCAGAAAAGAGCAATTTGCAAAAGTAAAGGAAAATAACGGAGGTTAAAAAAGGTTTGACCAGTTTTATTGGGTAATTAATTAAATATTATGAAAAGTTGATAGGGTTAACTGATTCCGGATTTTTTGATCAATTTACCATCTGCGTACACGGGTAAAACGTTGGCTGTGTTTGATGTGAGACAAAATTTAATATCATTCTCCAAACCAAATGAAGACAGGCGTTTGTAATGATTGGCTTCTTTGTTTTTCATAAATTCAAAAAGATCGTCTTCCGCATCTGTATAAAGTGTTTCAGCTATTTGAGATGAATCACAATTAATATTGAAATGTTCCTTTACTTTTTTAATAACAGCTCCTGCAAACAAGCTGTCTTCTATATTTACACGATCCTTCCAGGCGGCACAGGCAAGCAATACAGGTTTGTTCTTTTTTATTAAATAATTGCACACCGTATCAAGGTTGCTAAACGCACCAATGATGATTTCCTTAGCACCTTTATCAAGGGCCATGTGCAATAACCTGGTTCCATTGGTAGTTGTAAGCACCAATGTTTTTCCACTAATAAATGATTCCGGATATTCAAAAGGTGAATTGCCATATTGTAATCCTTCGGCGATCTTCCCATCCCTTTCGCCGGCAGTGATAGCTGCAATTTGTTTGCCGATGCGAATACAATCAGCAACACTATCTACCGGTATGACCGATTTTGCACCATTTTTTAATGTAGTTACGATGGTAGAAGTAGCACGTAATATATCAATGATCACAACAATACTATTGCTGATATCATATAAATGTAAGAGGGCTGGTGAAAGACAAGTGTATAATTCGGGTTGTTTTTTATCCATTTGTATCAATTAATATCGTTCTCCATTTTTCAGTTTCAGCATATTGCTTTATTATTTTGTTTCGTTCTTTTAAAAATGTTTTGATGTAGTTTTTTAAAAATAAACGGGTAACCATTTTTCCAATCATTCCATAAGGTGATTCTAAAATTATTTTATCCGACATTGCTGTTTTTCCATCAACCGTTTTAAAAAAATGATCGTGTGAAAATTTTTTAAAGTCTCCTTCCTGCATTTCATCTTTAAAATAAAAAGGCTTTTCAAAAGCAGTTATTTTAGAAGTGAATCTGCGTTTTTTAAAAAGGTGGTTTGCTTCCCAGGTAACAGTTTCATGAAGGTTTATTAATCCCTTAATAACACCTGCTACTGCTTTTTCATTGGATCTTTTGGTAGAGATTATATGAAGATCAATACTTCTGCTCAGATCAAAAACCCGTTCAATCGGGGCATTTATCACATAGGTTACATGTATGATCGCCATGTTTGTTATTTAAACAACAGGTTTTTATTATTGTTTAAGCAAAAGGCATTTTCACAACTTTTGCTTTCAGCAATGTATTACGCACTTTTATAAATATCTCACTATCAATTGCTGCGTATTTTGCATCAACATATCCCATACCAATCGCCTTACCTAACGATGGTGATTGGGTGCCGGAAGTAACTCTTCCAATAGTCGAAGCTTCAAAATCTTTGATCTCGTAATCATGACGTGCAATTCCTTTTTCGATCATTTCAAAACCTACCAGTTTCTTTTTAGGGCCAACTGCTTTTTGCTTTTCAAAAATTTCTCTTGAAGTAAAATCTTTGGTGAATTTAGTGATCCAGCCAAGCCCTGCTTCCATTGGAGAAGTGGTATCATCAATATCATTTCCGTAAAGACAAAATCCCATTTCCAAACGCAGCGTATCTCTTGCACCCAGGCCTATCGGTTTAATTCCCATTGCAGCACCTGCAGCAAATATGGCATCCCATACTTTACTTGCGGCATCTCCTTTATCTTCAAAATAAATTTCAACACCACCTGCGCCTGTATATCCTGTTGCACTAATGAGTACATTGTCTACACCTGCAAATTTTCCTTTTTCAAACGTATAATATTTTAAATTCAGGATATCGATATCCGTTAGCTTCTGTAATATCTTGGTTGCATGTGGTCCTTGTATAGCAAGCAAACATGTTTTGTCAGAAATATTTTCCATCTCTGCATTGTTGATGTTTTGATCGCTGATCCATTTCCAGTCCTTATCAATATTTCCAGCATTTACTACCAGCATATAAACATTTTGCTCTTCGATGCAATAAACCAATAAGTCATCAACGATGCCGCCTTCTTTATTTGGCAGGCAACTGTATTGTGCTTTTCCTGCAGTAAGTTTTGATGCATCGTTTGTAGTAACACGTTGTATCAGATCAAGTGCATGTGGTCCCTTGATCATAAATTCTCCCATATGGCTCACATCAAAAACGCCGGCATTGTTTCTTACGGCTGCATGTTCATCATTGATGCCGGTATAAGAAATCGGCATATTGAAGCCTGCAAATTCTGCCATCTTTGCACCAAATGCCAGGTGTTTTTCTGTAAAAGGAGTATTTTTCATTCTTAAAATTTTAGTTTGCAAATGTAAATTAAAATCATTGGAGAAATATATTAATATCAAGCTGAGCTTACAATGTCAGGCTGAACTTGTCGAAGTCGTGTTAAGAATTAGAATCGCTTTCAAGTAACCCAGGCTGACAATTGAAAAATTATGAGTGAACATGCCCAATTTTAATTGTCAATGGAAATTCGACAAGTCGTACTTCTCCCGTTGGCCACTTTCTCTTTATTTCTATCATAAGTTCTTCTACCGGGCTGAAATGATTGATCGAAATAAATTTTTGTAATGCGCTCCAGGTGTTGAGATATCCTTCCAGGTCTTCCAGGCTCCAGTTTACTTTAATGGAAAAAGCAGGTGTATCTATTTGTCTAAAGGGAAAGGGAATATTTGCATAATTATCATTTACGTGAGAACGTTCTTTATCCCAATATGGCCCAAGCGTATCAAAATGATAATCGTAAATTATTTTGTCTGTAATGGGATCTATTTTTAAGAGATTATAGGTCCATGCTGCGATAATGCCTTCCTGTTTGGAAACACGTTTTACTTCCTCATAAAATTTATCAAAATCAAACCAATGCAAAGCCTGTGAAATGGTAATGAGATCAACGCTGTTATTTTCCAGAGAAGTTTTTTCTGCAGGTTCTAATACATAAATAATATTGGCTGCTTGTACCGCATTGTCAATTTGTTTTTTGCTGGTATCGGTTGCGTACACTTTTTCAAAATATTTACAAAGTTCTGCTGCCGATTGACCATTGCCCGTACCACAATCCCATACCAGTTTTTTTGAAGTAACAAAACCGGTTATACAATCAAATAATTCCTTTGGATAAACGGGGCGGTACTTTGCGTATGTTTCGGATTGTCTTGAAAAATTATCTTTCATCCTTAAAATTATTTATTGTTAGACTAAGCTTGTCGAAGGTGAAATTAGTATTTAAGTCGGCTTCGACAAGCTCAGTCTGACAATCTTAAAAAAAAGAATCCCGCCTTTATAGACGGGATCTTTGTGCTTCAATTTACTTCAACTCAACTATTGAAACGCGTTTAATTCATTATCAGCATGGGATTATATGCAGGCAGGCTATAAGAAATACTTTGTTCATCTTGTTCATTATAAACTTTATCGCCTGCTTTTGTTTTTTCTTTTGTAGAATCTTTTTGCTTCTGTTGTTCTTGTTGCTTTTTTTCATTTAAAATTGAATCCATCTGTTGTTGTGTCATAGGTTTATTATTGTACCTGTAGCCGCTTCCATTGGTCATATTCACTCCATTGCTATCCGTATTTTGTTTTGCATTGCCTTTTGGAGAATCTGATTCATCGTCTTCATCTTTTGATGGATGCTTCCACTCATCTGCAGGTTTTCCATTGAGGTCATACAATCCATCGGCTTTCATGATATAATCCACATCCTGGTCCCAATGTTCTTCGAGGCCTTCAAAATCAACATCCCAATCATCACCCCATGGACCGATGCTGATGTGGCCGCCGCCCCAACCCACATTCCTGTTTACACGTATTTGTTTTCCAACCGGCACATAAACAGTGATTACGATATGTTGATTGCGAAATTTGTCTTTACGTGTGATAGCTATTCCCCTGTCGATAACCAATAATGAATCTTTTTGAACGGCATTAAAGTTCATTAAAGATGCAAGTGTATCTGCGTATCTTCTTGTACGGCCATTTACCATTTTAAGCATGGTAACCCTGAAACTATCGTTCGTTGATTTTATAATGTGAACAGTAATACTTTGAACCGTTGCTGTATCCTCATCAAATCCCTGGAAAGGTTCCATTCTAAACCAGCGGCTCCTGTAAAATTTTTGATCGGGAGATATGGTTGTAATTTCCAGTTTATTTACTGAAGGATTGGAAAGAACAACCTCCTGTTCATTAAGAGAATTTACTGATTTAAAATCACGGCCCACAGAAACGATCAAAGAAATAAAACAAAATAAACCAATAAGCCATAGTGCTAAAAAAGAAAGACGCATCGTTTTCCTGTTGCTTTTGATTTTTGCGATCTTTCTAACGATCCACGTAATGATACCAATGATTGGAGCTGCAATAAAAAATATCAATGTGCCCCAGGCGAATATGTTTTGCCAACCGTCTGTCAGTACAAAATCTTTCAATGGAAATAATCCTATTGAAAAAATACCAAAAGCAAATAATCCAACTACAAAACCAAAACCAATACATCCAAGAATGAAATAAGCAAATATTTTAAAAAGCAATACAATGATATCTCCCAGCGAACGGCCACTTCTTCTTGCTACCCCACCAACTTCTGCACCAAAGGTTTTGCTTTTATCCTGCGCAAATGTTTTTGCTTCTTTGGTAAATTTTTCTGCACGTTGTTGCACACCTTTCATTTCTTCCACTACAGAATTTTTAATGGAATTCATATCTACTTTTTCCCCTTTCATTTCAAGCTTTTCTGTTGTAGAAAATGCTTCAGGAATAACCAGCCATAAAATGATATATACGATCAAAGCACCTGGACTAAATCCAAATCTTAAAAACTGTGGGAAATCACCATGGTCCCATCCCCACCTTGAGATAAAACTTAAAAATGGAAGTAAAAATAATACACGTGGTATCCATACATTAACACCAAAGTAATTGGCGATACCGCTGCATACGCCGCCGATGATCTTATCATCACTATCACGATATAATTTTTTTCTTAAGCTTCCGATCACAGTTGTTGCAGTACTGGGAACCGCAACCCAAAGCACCAGGTAGGTTACAATACCAAATCCAAATGATATTCCCAGTACAACAAAAATGATTCGGATCACCACTACATCCACACCGAAATAATTTGCAAGGCCACTACAAACACCGCCCAATACTTTATCATTCTCATCCCTAAATAAGCGTTTAGGCGTTCCTGGTATATTTACGCCTGCATTTGTTTCAGCATTTGATGCGCCTGAAGTTTGCTGTGTTTTTTCTGAAGTACCTGGCATTGCTTCCACAGTTTCAAAATCTTCAGGGCGGCCCATGCTGCGGATGATTGCATTTACATCATCATCGGTTATGCAGGTAGATCCGTTCTTTAAACGTTCCTGGAAAAGTTCCCCGATCCTGCTTTCAATATCATTGATGATCTCTTCCTTACCTTCCTCATTGGCGAAATAGCGGCTAAGGCTTTCCGTATAGGCCTTCAGTATTTCAAAAGCAGTAACTTCTATCGGTACTACACGTCCCTGGAAGTTGATATTTATTACTTGTTTCATGACGAAATAATTATTTTTTTTTGTCATCCTTCGATCCCGTGATCCTATACATGACCTTGAAATTTTTGTTTCTTTAGTTGAGTACTGTCAAAAAAAACATGGCTATACTTTTATTGACGGTTGAAGTTTTAATTAAGTCTCTTTGGCTGTTAGTGCCTGTACTGCGTTTGCCAGTTCATTCCAGGTTGCTTCCAGTTCTTTGTAAAATTCTGCTCCCTTATCTGTGAGGCAGAAATATTTCCTCGGCGGTCCGCTGTTGCTTTCTACCCATCGATAAGTAAGAAATTCTGCGTTTTTAAGCCTGGTCAGCAAAGGATATAATGTTCCTTCGAAAATATTCAGGTTGGCTGCTTTCATTTTATCAATGATATCTGAAGGGTAGGCCTCTCCTTGTTTTATTACCGAAAGAATGCAAAACTCTAACACTCCTTTGCGCATCTGGCTCGCTGTGTTGTCAATATTCATGGCTTTACTTTTTAAAATTCATGGCTATACTTTATCAAAGCTGGTTCTTAAATCCTGTCCGGAACATTCATCAATTACTGCCTTGACAATACAAATGTACAAACATTTTAGTACTATGCAACACATAATACCATTTATTTTAAAGTAGTAGGTGGTGAATAATTGCGGTTAAATTAATGAAAAGCAGTACTGTATTGGGTTTTAAATGAATTTGTTCATATAAAATATTTTAATATTTTGGGTTTAGCGGCAAATTTCT
This sequence comes from Ferruginibacter sp., assembly GCA_039934735.1. Taxonomy (GTDB): domain Bacteria; phylum Bacteroidota; class Bacteroidia; order Chitinophagales; family Chitinophagaceae; genus Ferruginibacter. The sequence goes on from JBDTLP010000023.1 coordinate 39,151, forward strand.
GTTGATAAATGGTTAGCTTTAGGTTGATTTTAGAGTCTTTGTTAAGGTTAATATAAGAAATCATTACTGGTCAAAATGTTGTAACATGGTCCTGTACCGAACGTATTATTGGTTTAAAATTTAATCAAAATGAAGCCATTTATACCACTCCTGTTTACGCTTGCATGCTTCGTTTCATGCGCCAGCAATAAGAACTATTTGGAAAGATCCAATGCTGATAAAGCATTACAGGATGCCGTTAAAAAACTCAATAAAAACAGTTCTGAGGAAAATGCCATCCAGGCCATTCCGCTTTTATATACCAGCATAACGGAAACACATCTTGGTAAAATAAAAGTTTACAGCAACTCAAATGAACCTGATCGCTGGGATGATATCATAAAAGAGTATGCGTATTTACAGGATGCATATGATGCCATTATTAATTCCGATGCAGCTTTTAAATTAGTAACACCAAAAAGTTATAGTACCAATATCCTGGAATCAAAACAATCTGCAGCTGATGAATATTATGGCTATGCCAGTTCCTTCTTTGATAAACCAGGAAGAGATAATGCAAAGAAGGCTTACCTGAATTTTAAAAAAGCAGAAAAGTATATTCCCGATTATAAAGATGCCAAAGCAAATATGGACCAGGCATATCAAAATGCGATTGTAAATGTTATTATTAATCCAATACAGGACAATTCATATTTTTTTAATACAGGCAACTGGGGCAATTATGGTTATAATTATAGCAATGAATATTTTCAACAAACCCTTGTCAGAGAATTGGGACATAACGCCAACCGTTACCCTGCAAAATTTTACACAGAATGGGAAGCACGCAGGGATAATGTAACACCAGATTGGATAATTGATCTTACACTTAGAAATATAGATATTCCATATCCCATCATCAACAATTATACAAGATCAGTCAATTCGCAGGTACAATCTGGCACCGATACTTCAGGCAAACCAATTTATAATACGGTATATGCAACTTTAAATATTACCCACCGAAGTTTTATTGCAAGAGCTGATATGGATGTAAATATTAAAGATATCAGCACAGGAAAAAATATCAATTACAGATCGTTCAGAGATGATTATCGCTGGGAACAGGAGAATGCAAATTATACAGGTGATGGACGTGCTTTATCTGCCCGCGACTGGCAATTGGTAAATAATAATAATTACACCGAACCTCGTAAAGAAGAAGTACTTAGTGAACTATATAGAAGAATTTATCCGCAGGTGAAGAATGAGATTACGTATACGGTTGATTGGTAAAAAATACCGCTGTAAGCTATTAGCTATAAGTCACAAGCTTATAGCTTTTTTTGTTTCTAAGGTTCCAAATTGGCACCTTAGAAAAATACAGGCAGATAAAGTTTCTCCCATTTTATACGTTTAAAAAACAATATTTTCTGTGGTTTTAACCTGGTTGATATTTGCTGCTTTTACTAATTTAAAGTATTCAATGATGTCATCACAAATTGTGATGACATCAGCTTGCGAAAACAATCGAGCTATGCAAATAATTAAAAGCATCCAAAACCGCATCTACGAAATTCGAGGCGAAAGGGTAATGATAGATTTTGATTTAGCAGTTTTATATCAAACTGAAACAAAGTTTCTTAAGCGAGCAGTTAATCGAAATAGGAAACGATTTCCTGGTGATTTTATGTTTCAACTTTCCGCAGAAGAATTTGAATCTCTAAGGTACCAAATTGGCACCTTAGAGACTGGCCGCGGGCAATACGCCAAATATTTACCATATGCATTTACAGAAGGGTGTAGCTATGCTAAGCGGCATTTTAAAAGTGATATCGCCATAAAGATGAATATCGCCATCATGCGTGTCTTTGTTGAAATAAGAAAAGTTTTATTACAACAAACCAGTTTAAAAGAACAACTCAAAGATATAAAAGAACGTCTTGGTAAACACGATGCACAACTAAACCAGATCTATGATGCAATGGAAAATTTATTAAATGAAAAAGCCGCCCAAAGAAAATGGGAAAAAAGACAAAGGATCGGATTTAATCAATAAAGATTTTACTTAAATATTTCAAATACCAACCAGCTCATAAAATACGCAAGCCCCGTCATATACACAAGTTGAATAATAGGCCATTTCCAGCTGCGTGTTTCTCTTTTTACAACCGCGATCGTACTCATACATTGCATGGCTAATACATAAAAAACAAGTAAGGATAATCCGGCAGCAAGTGTATAAACTTTTGTTCCGTCGGCCCTTGTAGCGGCATTCATTTTTTGCCGAAGTGTTGTATTGTTTTCATCAGCATCATCACCTACGCTATACAATGTTGCCATCGTGCCAACAAAAACCTCACGTGCTGCAAAAGAAGTAACGAGTGCGATTCCTATTTTCCAATCATAACCAAGCGGAGCAATAGCGGGCTCAATCACTTTTCCTAAAGTACCAGCATAAGAAGTTTGTAAAAGCGCTGCCTTTTTTGCTTTGGTTAATGCTGCCGTCCTGGCTGGCTCCTGTTGAATCTTCGCATTGTATTCTTCCGAAACTGCATGCATTTTTTTTGCAGGACCATACGTACTTAGTCCCCAAAGTAAAAGACTAATTACCATGATCACTTTACCAGCCTGGAACACAAATATTTTTGCTTTTTCGATCATGGTGATCAAAACATTTTTCCATCTTGGTCCCCTGTACACCGGCAGTTCAAGAATAAAATAACTACGTTCCGTTGATTTGATAAACCATTTCATCACCCACGCAACTATTAATGCCATCACAGTACCAAGCAGGTACAAAGCCATCATCACCAGCCCTTGTAAACTTAAAAAACCAAAATATAATTTAGATGGAATTACCAATGCGATCAATATAGTATAAACAGGAAGCCTTGCACTACAACTCATCAACGGCGTGATCATAATGGTAAGCAGTCGCTCTTTTTTATTCTCAATATTTCTTGCACTCATGATAGCAGGAACCGCACAGGCAAAACCACTGATCATCGGCATAACACTTTTTCCATTCAGTCCTACTTTTCGCATAAGCTTGTCCGTTAAAAAACTAATGCGTGCCATATAACCAGTGTCTTCCAGTAAAGTTATTATACCAAACAAGATCATGATCTGCGGAACAAATAACATAATACCACTAAATCCTGCAACAATTCCATTGATCAACAAATCACTGAACCATCCATTGGGTAATATGCCGGACAACCATCCGCTCAATTGTCCAAAGGTCCATTCAATTCCATCCATTGGATATTTTGCTACCCAGAATATACTTTGAAATAATATAAATAATACAGCAAGCAGAATTACATATCCCCAGGTACGGTGAAGAAATATATTATCAAGTTTTTCTGTAAACAATGTTTTTTGCAGCGGGTCATTCTCCACCACCGTTTGCTGCATGATATGTTTGATCCTTGCATAACGCTGCATGATCTCTTCTGCTTGTGTACGTGTTGGATTAAAATTATTACGCACTTCAATTTGTTCCACTTCTTTCTGCAACTGATCATTCAATAAAAAACTTTCATGATTTATTAAATAGTGAATAGATGTGTAATTGCTTATATGCGGAAACAATTGTTTTATTTCTCCAATTGCTTTAGGAGACAATAATTCTGTATCAATAAAATCTCTTGCAGGAACCTGTTGCAGGTTTTCTGCTGACAATTCAATTGCTTTTTTTAATGCAGTAATACCTTTCTCTTTTCTTGGATTAATGGCAACGATCGGTACACCCAATTCTCTTTCCAATCCAGGAATGTCTATTTGAGTTCCGTTACGCTTTGCAAGATCCATCATGGTAAATGCTACAACGACTGGAATTTTTAAATCAATGATCTGTGAACAAAACAATAGATTTCGTTTCAGGCTGCTTGCATCGGCAATTAGGAGGATCATATCTGGCTTTATTGCTTCGTCCTGTTGCAACAATACTTTATATGCAACCCACTCATCTGCTCGTTTTGGATAAAGACTATACGTTCCCGGAAGATCAATAAAATTTGCTGTAAGATTTTCTGAGATCTTACTGATGCCGGTTTTCTTATCAACTGTTACACCCGGGAAATTGCCAACCTTTTGATTCAAGCCGGTTAGCACATTAAAAAGAGAACTTTTACCGCTGTTGGGATTACCTACTAATGCTATATTGATTTTTTTACTCACCGCGGTTTATAAGACTCATTTTTTGAAGTATCTGCAAAAATAGTATTAACAACGTTTGATAGTTTACGAATTAAAGAAAGAAGAATGCCGTATCGGGAACATAAAATATCATTGATCAATGCGATGATGGTTATTTAACTTTGCCTTGCTTAATTTAAATTCATATGAGATATATTTTATTATTATCAATCCTGTTTACACAAGGTATATGCGCTCAGGAGAAGAAAGTAGCTGACAATAATAGCATTGTTGAACTTAAAAAAACGATCAATTACCTGGCTGATGATAAGCTGGAAGGAAGGCGAACTGGAACAGCAGGTGAAAAACTTGCTTATGAATTTATACAAGATCAGTTTCATAAAACAGGATTAACCCCACTTGGAACCAATAAAACATATATACAGGAATTTGAAGTGAAAGATGGAAAGGAAATAAAAAAGGAAACTGCACTTTCTGTTCAGGGACAAGTTGCAGAATTAAATACGGATTATTTTCCCATGCCTTATTCCGGTAATGTTAAGGATCTGAAATTTTCTGACGGATCTGATCATGCAATTAGTTATTATGATCTAAAAAATATTATTGAAGAAAATAAAACCAATCCTCATTTTGATCTGAAAGAAAATATGTATACTGCTGCAAAAAAAGCGCAGGATGATAACAAAAGCATTTTTGTAATTTATAATTCATCAACTGAGATAGACGACTTGGCCTTTGATGCAAAAGACAAAGCTGATCGTTTAAAGATTCCCGTTATATATTATTTAAAACAAACAAAATTTACAACAGATATTTCTATCAACATTGATATTTCGGAACAACAAAGATTTGGTCATAACGTAATTGCTTTTCTCGACAATAAATCTGCATCAACCATCATCATCGGGGCACATTATGATCATCTTGGTTATGGGGAAGATCATAATTCTTTATATGCAGGCAAACCACTTATGATACACAATGGCGCTGATGACAATGCAAGTGGTGTTGCAGCCATGATAGCATTAAGTAAGTGGTTAAAAACATCTAATTTAAAAAAATACAATTTTGCTTTCATTGCTTTTTCAGGTGAGGAACTTGGCTTGTATGGATCAAAATATTTTGTTGATCATAGTCCCATCGATCTTAAAACCATAAACTACATGTTAAACATGGACATGGTTGGCAGGCTGAATGATAGCACACATGTACTCACTGTTGGAGGTTATGGTACATCGCCAACATGGGGCGAGATTGTAAAAACGAATGATCCCTTTTTTAAAATAAAAACAGACAGCAGTGGCGTTGGCCCAAGCGATTACACTTCATTTTACAAGAAAGATATTCCGGTGATTTTTTTCTTTACCGGTTCGCACAGTGATTATCATAAACCTACTGATGATGCCAATAAGATAAATTATAGTGGTGAACTGGCCGTCATCAATTATATAAAAAATATTATAGCAACTACAGATCAAAAAGAAAAACTGGCTTTTACAAAAACCAGGGAGGTTGCTACCGTAAGAACAAGTTTTAAAGTAACATTAGGCATCATGCCTGATTATGCATTTGACGGAAATGGACTAAGGGTAGATGGTGTTAGCGATAACAGGCCAGCACAAAAAGCAGGAGTAAAAGAAGGTGACGTCATTTACCAATTGGGTCAGTATTCAATTACCGACATACAAACTTATATGCAGGCATTAAATAAATTCAACAAAGGGGATGCAACGAAAGTAAAACTCAAAAGGGGAAAAGATGATATGCAACTGGATGTTGTTTTTTAAAAACCTATACCTTTATAAAGCATTCTAACCTGCAGCAGATTAACCAATGGGAGCAAAATTAAAAATAGACAACGAAACACTTGCTGAAGAATTTTTTGAAGGCACACATCTCTTCGGCATTGTTGCACCTGTTAAAGATTATCAATTTACCTGGTATATCAATCAATTAATGGGATATAAATTCCGTATCAACAACGGTCTGGAAATACAACTAAGAAAAAAATCACGCAACTACTTTTTTTCAATTTATGAGTATGAGGTTCCAAGCTGTTGCCTGGTTCATTACTTATACCACAATCAATATGATGGAGAATATCTTTTACCGGAATTTAAGCACCTTGATTTTTTGTGGCTCACAAAGGGAGAGGAAATAAATAATGAAGAGGTAAGTACATTACAGCAGTCTATTAAGTTATTACCTTCTGTGCAATTGGTAAATGAAATGACGCATGAGAAGATTAAGAATAAGCAGCACTTGATATTCTAGTTCATTACTGTGGTTGGTGAGGACACCGACCACGGAAGAACGCCACGGTTGGTGTCCTATAGCTGGTGCAGGTCTCCTGACCTGTGCCTTTGGGTCACTTAAGCTTAATCAATAAATTAATTTGCGGACTTAAGGAACTAGAAAGCACAGGTCAGGAGACCTGCGCTAGAAATGCCGAAAAAAATCAGTGAATCCCAGCCTGAACGATTCATTCGGGTAGTAGTGGCAATCAAATTTTCACATCCACCACTTTTTCTTTCTTTAAAATAAATTTTCCAACAGGTTCTATAAAATCTTTCAGCCCTTCTTCTTCAAGTAATTTTTTTATTTCATCAACAGCAGACGCTTTCACACTAAATAGTAATCCTCCATTTGTTTGCGGATCGGGTAATAAACTAAATGCTTCCATCACATTTACGCCCTTTTCAAAACTTACTTTTGTACTGTAGCTGTTCCAGTTTCTAAAAGTTGCATCTGGTACAATTCTTTGAGCAAGGTATTCTTTCGATCCTTCGATTATCCGTACCTGTGAATAATACAATTCTACAGAGAGCCCAGCACCTTCTGCCATTTCAATCAAATGTCCCATTAAGCCAAAGCCTGTTACATCCGTAATGGCTGTTACTGCTTTTATTTTTCCCAATGACTCACCCAGTTTATTCAGTGTCGTCAATTGTTTTATCATTATTGGTAAATGTTCATCTTTGATCACGCCTCTTTTTTGTGCAGTAGATAAAATGCCAACGCCAATCGGTTTTGTCAAAAATAAAATATCCCCTTCGCCAGCAGTATTGTTTTGTTTTAAATGTTGTGTATCTACAAGGCCTGTTACGGCAAGGCCGAATATAGGTTCTGCACTATCAATACTATGTCCGCCTGCCAATGGAATTCCCGCCTCTGCACAAATCGTTCTTGCTCCATCCAAAACGTGTTGCGCAAGTTGTGCTGGTAATTTTTCTACTGGCCAGCCAAGTATGGCTACAGCCATTATTGGTTTTCCTCCCATTGCATAAACATCACTGATAGCATTAGCCGAAGCGATTCTTCCAAAATCAAATGCATCATCAACGATAGGCATAAAAAAATCTGTGGTTGATATCAACGCTTGCCCGTTGCCAATATCATATACGGCTGCATCATCTTTACTGCTATTGCCAACAAGTAATTTTTTATCCGGAGGAAATGAAGTTGTTGTCTGTAAAATTTCTTCCAATGCTTTTGGTGCGATCTTACAACCACAACCGGCACCACGCGAGTATTGTGTTAGTTTTATTTTTTCTTCTGCTGCTTTTATATTTTCTGTTGACATTATTGTTTTCGTCTTTTTAAAATAATGGATGCATTTTTTTGAAAGTCACCACTGAACCTTACTTCATAATTATCTTTTCCATCACGAACGATCAATAAACCTGTATTGGGTGGTATGGTACCAAGTGTTTCTGCATACATCACAAGCTCAATACTATCCATGCCTGCAGGTATTTGAATTGTTTTACGAATTGCATTGGTACTTAATCCCTGCTTTGCCATTATAACAATTCCATTCATTAAAACACTTACCGTATCACCATCTACTTCACCATTATCATATAATGTAAGAACAAGACTGTCTGTTTTAAAATACATTGTTTCCTGTAAAACATTTTTTCTTGTTAGTACCTCTGCTGCTGGGGCATTATTAACAACTGGTTTGGTAGCTGTTGGCAATTTAGGCAATTCCACAGCTACATTTTTCTTATCGGATTTCTTTATTGTTTGTTCCTTTACGGTTGTTTTTGCAACAGGTAAACTTGCTTTAACTGGTGCTTCTGTTTTGCTCAGCATTTTTTCTTCTTCTTGCTTTGTTTTTTCTTCTTCTTGTTTTGCAATTTCATTATCCTTAGCAACAAAAGAAAGTTTGTCATCCATCTTAAGTTCCTGTAAATGCGCCATCAGATCCGACTCTTTACGATAATTATTTTTTCGCTGAACATTTATACTTCCCGTTACCGGTGAATATGTTTTTGTACGATTCGTTTCCCAGGGACCAGACAAGATTAATATCGAGTCCTGTATTTGCAATGTAAGCACATGTATCTTGTGAATTTTAAAAACGTTTTTCTCCGGAAAATTATAAGAAACGATATCTACATCTTCGATAATTATTTTGCCGTCTTTCTTTCTGATTTTTACTTTTCTTACAACAAAATAATTGTTCTCATCGTACCAGGTATAAGTGTATCCTGTTAGCTTTCCATTTTCTTCACTGATGCCAATTTCATATTTATAATCCTTTTTAGTAGTATCATTATAAATGGTTCCTTTCCACAAACCGGTAATATCCATGTCTTCCGTTTTACCTGCCTGTGCAAAATTTTGCATTGGAAAAAAAGTGATCAAAAAAATAATTAAATATTTACTGGGGTGCATGTAAGTAGTTTTTCTGTATTAGATAAAGTATCAACGGATGAACAGGTAATTTTATTTAAAAGCGAATCCAGGTTTTCCCTTTTATGAAGGCCTTTGTTATAAGACTTGTCATAATAATGCAGCAAAATTTCAAAGCATGATTTAAAATTATTTTCAATTAAAAAACCAATAGCTGTTTTTGTTTCTAAAGGACCAAGCCGTTTTTGAATACGAATGATCGAGTTCACCAGTTTCTCTTTATCATTCAAACCATAGCTTGCAATAATATAATCAAGCCGTTGATCAAAAGGAATATCAACAAAATAAACTGGTTTGGTTCGCATTGTTTTCCAAAAATTTGGAGGAATGGTTAACTGGCCGATTCGTTGACTCTCGTCTTCGATCCATATATTATTATCAGATCCTTCATGTTTATTCAGATCTTCTGCTAAACAATTTTCAAACATTTCCTGTGTGGGCTGATCTCCCATTGAGCCAAATGCAGATCCTTTATGATTGGCTAATTTTTCTAAATCTATCGTTGCGTGATTATTTTTTTGTAATTCTTCCAGCAGTGCTGTTTTGCCACTGCCGGTATAACCGCCTATCACAACCAAATTAAAATCTTTTTCAAATTGTTTTAATACCCAGTTGCGATATGCTTTATATCCACCCACCAAAATGTAAACTTCAAAACCATATAGATCCAATAACCATGCAACAGCCGAACTGCGCATACCGCCTCTCCAACAATGCACGAGGACAGAATTTTGAATTGAAGATTTCGAAACATTGGAAGCACCATTCTTAATTCTTAATTCATAATTCTTAATTATACCCTCTGCTTCTTCAACCATCCCCTTCATCTTCACTCCAAAAAAATCCAATCCCAATTTAATCGCAATTTGTTTTCCCTGTTGTTTATAAGCAGTGCCGACAATTTTTCTTTCTTCGTCGGTAAATAACGGCAGGCCGTATGCGTTTGGAATATGAGCATGATTATATTCTCCCGGGCTGCGAACATCCAGCACCGGATTATGCTTAGCCAGTTCTAAAAATTGTTGTATGGTTAGTTTTTTTATCGGCATTTTTTAACCGCAGAGACGCAAAGACGCTAAGTTATAGAATGTTGAACAAAGCCCGGACATAATAAAACCCGTCTTTATAAGGACGGGTTTTAAATTTATAAACTCTTTAATCATCTCATTTTCAAATCACCAAATCATCAAATTGGTTTTACCCGTTCATTGAAGTAAGAAACTCTGCATTGTCCCTCGTTCCTTTCATATTCTTCAATAATGTATTCAATGCTTCTTCCGGATTCATATCGGCCATATGCTTACGCAATACCCACATGCGCTGGAAGGTATCTTTATCAAGCAGCAAATCATCACGGCGTGTTGAAGAAGCAACAATATCGATCGCAGGATAGATACGGCGGTTTGACAACTTACGCTCAAGTTGTAATTCCATATTACCTGTTCCTTTGAATTCTTCAAAAATAACTTCATCCATTTTACTACCGGTGTCAACCAACGCTGTTGCAATGATTGTAAGTGAACCACCATTTTCTATTTTACGGGCAGCTCCAAAAAATTGTTTCGGCTTCTGCATGGCATTTGCTTCCACACCGCCTGATAAAACTTTTCCTGATGATGGGGCAACTGTATTATGTGCCCTTGCCAAACGTGTTATTGAATCAAGCAATATCACAACATCATGTCCGCACTCTACCAAACGTTTTGCTTTTTGTAATGCAATGGTACTAACCTTAACATGTTTCTCTGCTGGTTCATCAAAAGTAGAAGCAATAACTTCTGCTTTTACACTGCGTTCCATATCTGTTACCTCTTCCGGCCTTTCATCTACAAGTACGATCATCAAATAACATTCTGGATGATTTTCTGCAATGGCATTGGCAAGTTCTTTCAACAACATGGTCTTACCTGTTTTTGGCTGCGCAACGATCAAACCACGCTGGCCCTTACCAATTGGTGTAAACAGATCCATGATACGTGTACTATAATTATCTGACCTTGTTGTAAGATTTAATTTTTCAAACGGAAATAACGGCGTCAGGTAGTCGAAGGGAACACGATCCCTCACTTCTTCCGGGCTCTTACCATTGATGGTTTCTACTTTTAATAAAGCAAAATACTTTTCACCTTCTTTTGGCGGGCGAACAGAACCATAAACAGTATCACCTGTTTTTAA
>JBDTLP010000024.1:0-49377 GCA_039934735.1 Ferruginibacter sp.
CGTCATTTGAATTGAGTGTGGGGTAACTGTACCGTTACTTACTACGAAGAAGGCCATTCCCGATTCAATAAAATTATGAACAGGACCCGCATAACTACCTCCGCCAGGTACAGGTGCATAGGTAGGACCGGAGAAACTCTGGTACGCTCCATAAGTGCTTAGCTTAGGATCCCAAACATAGTATATATCCTGTAAGGCGGTCTTAGATGTAGACAAGGAAGCAAAACTGATTGCTGAAGGATAAGGATTTCCTACAGAAATGAACTGGTTAACATTTGCAGCAGCTGTACTCACAGTAATTGGACCGGTTTTAATTGGACCGGTTTCCCGTAAAGTTGTTGCCGATGAAGATCCGAACAAAATTGAACCGCGGTCACCACGAATAAAGGCCATATAACCATCGGGGGCTGAAATTGGACCATAAGTTCCAGGGACGGTTACCCATGTGTTTGTTGGCTGATCATATTTTTTCAGGGAGGATAATGTATTATTCATATCAAAGCCTACGGCTGTAGTTCCTGGCCCTACAATCACCATACCATAGCCATTAGCTGTGTAAGCAGGGGCAACTTCTCCATTCTGCCATGCTGCATTGATGGTTTGTGTACCACCGATTGGTGCGGATAAGTACCTCCAGCCAGTTTTAACCACTGCCCCTACTTTAGTAGATATAAACCTTTCTACAACAAAATTACCAATAGCCCCATAGCTGATAGATCCTTGTATTGTATCCACGCTTGCTGTAGTGCTGTTATCCGAGTGCAAAGTAACTACATCGTTCACAGCTATATTACCGGTTTTAGGTTTAAGCGTACCACTGATTGTCATTGGCTTATTAATGATAGCTCCGGCAGCATTATCAACAGTAAGGCTTGACATTGCAGGTAAAGTTCCTGCACCAGCACCAGGGAAGGTTTGGGTTAAAGTGCCATTTAAAACAATTGTACCATTATTGGTCAATGTACCACCATTTGTCCATGACCCGGTATTTGCCAATATGCCTCCGCTATTTATGGTAACAGTTCCTAACGAATTAATATTGATATTATGAGCAAGTGCTGTAGTACCCGTGATAATTATTGGATAAAAAGCCTTGCCTGCAGGGATGGTAACATCAGAAGCTGCTGTAGGTACACCACCACACCAGTTATTAGCATTCAACCAGTCTGTGTTTTTACCTTTCCATACAAAGCCGGCTCCTGTTCCTGTGAATTCATCCATTCCAACATCTGGTAAAATGGCATCTCTTACATCTGAATCATAATCGTCCGTGTAGGCTGCAATTGGAGTTCCAGCACCATCCAGGTTACAGTTATTGGCAGGATCTAAGTGAAGGTCATTGTTTAATGTACTTACAAAAACCGGGTTGTCACCAATTGAAAGTGCTTCACGCGGTGTAACTGCAGCCTGGAACAATACCAGGGTATTAACTCCTGCTCCAGTATAATAGATCGGATGAGTCGCATCCTGCAGGGTGTACCAAAGATTATTATTGGAAGTCAATGCATACGTACCTCCGGTTCTTCTTAATGCCGTTGCAACCCCACCCGCACCTGGATTCATATAATTAGCAACAATGTTATCCCGAACATCCATCGTTCCTGCTGTCTGGGTAATGCCACTCGAACCAAATCCCGCTGCACCAGTACCTGCAAGTCTGATGGTATTATAATAAATGCTGTTAGTTCCGTTTGTCATTTCGATTCCTGTTACTCCTGTTGCGTTGGTTAAAACACTATTATTAGGCCCCTGTGTCAAATCTATGGCAATACTATTATTAAAAACCTTTACGCCACCGGCACCGGTACTGCTTATTGAAATACCTTTTGCAAATGAACCCGCTGTGGCACTCTGCCCAGGCCATAGCCTTGTAATAACATTTTTTGACATGCTCACATTATTACCAGCCCCAGAAAATATTCCCGTTATTGCTGTACTCATGCCAGTACTTGTATAAAAGCTATCTATTATATTACGTGCAACAATCCGGAAAGTTCCGGTGTTGCTTGTAACGTTATTAAATCCACGTATAACCTGAAGGCCGGTAGAAGATCCCGTGATAAATAGTTTTTTAACAACATTATCGGTAAGCGTTTCCTGTAATGGGGCTGCTGTATTAGTGTACCCATATATTAAGCCTATGGCTGCACCCGTCAAGCCTATAATAGAATTATTATATATAACATTGTGATCCACAGAATAATTTGATGTACCTCCTTGGATACAAATCATTGTACAACTAAATCCACCACCGATGATCACATTATTGATTAAGTTATTATTATTAATAGTAGCATCAATCGGACCACCAGTATTTATAAGTACCATGGTACCAGTACCGTTCTTGCTGTTTCCGCTTATTTTATTGTTGCTCACAAGCAGGTTGCTCGTAGTTAGCGTATTACTAATTCCCGTGAAAGTACCTGTTCCAAAAAGTGTGATATTCTGGATATTATTATTCACAAGACTTACGGTTGCAGCAGTAGCCGAATTGGTGATACCAACCCAGGTACCGGTAGTAGCCAACAGGCTTGATCCGCTGATCGTATTATTAAATATAGAAATAGTATTACCTGCTGGTGTGGCACCAATACCATTATCAATACCTGATACAGAAGAACCGGTTGAATTACTTTTCAACGAGATGGTATTTGTGCTATAAGTAGCATTTGCACTTGTACCTCCTGTAGCCCATATACCACGAAGCTGGTTGGTTGTATTGGAACCTGATCCGTTATTATTATCGATCGTATTAAAAGAAGCATTTACACCCCACTGGTCAATCAGGCGAATGGCAGATGGTGCATTTGCATCCCCGCTATTTCCAAAATTAGTAATCGTATTACCGGTACCTGCAACCGTTCCTCCAACATCATTATTAGTATCTCCAAGTGTAAATGGAGAAGCTGCAGTATAACCGATCAGGGTTATACCATTATGAACATTGCTGATAGTATTGCCATATATCTTATTATTGGAATTGGTACCGTTTGCCGAAGCAGGAACAAATGCTGTTAACACAATCGTATCTACTGCATTCATAATAACAATTCCATTTGAACCATCCGGGTTTGGCGCTGAGCCGCTTGCAGCATGGGTTTTGTTGAGGGTAATATTACAATTCTGGATGGTATTATTTTGTGCCCCATCACTAGTTGTAAATTTAAATATACCATAACCATACTCCATCTGGCTATTTACTGTTACGTTGGCAGCATTATCGGTTAGATCAATCTGGTTGATCGAAACATTGTCAACACCGCGAAGACAGAATATACCATCTGGTTGTGCAGAAGCAAAAGAACCTAATCCTCCCGTGTATGCAGTAAGCAAAGGATTGGCACCTGCACCTGATTTAGAGAAAATGATGGTTTTCCCCGTAGCCGTTTCCGGATTCAATAAAGCTGAACCCAGTTTAAGTCCTTTTAATGGAACAGTTTCGGTATAACCTGCCGGAACACTGAATATACAGTTGCCACTGATACCTCGTGTATTAAGATCATAAATTGCTCTTGCGAAAGAAAGATAGTTCGTACAAGATGCAATACCTACCCCGATTGTATAAAGACCAACTAATGGACTGTTATCAGCAGCAAGGGCAAGCGGTGGTATTGATTTAGCAGAAACACAACCATAAGAATTGGTTGCAGTTGCCTGGTAACTACCCGCCGTAGTAGCAGTATAAATAGAAACCGTGGCCCCGCTTATTGGAGAAGCTCCCAGGTACCATGTATATCCATTCGGTGCTATTGTTCCGCTGGCAGTTGCAGCAGTAGCATTAATATCTACACCGGCATCGGTACAGATAGGCCCTGTTCCTGAGATACTTATTGTTGGTGTAGGTAACAGATTAACCGCTACTGTATTTGAACCTGTGCAACCATTTACTCCGGTAACAACGATGGTATAGCTACCGGTTGCTCCTGACGCAGTTTGTAATGAATCATTGTTTGTACCAACTGGACTTCCAGGAAATGGATGATACCATTGGAAAGCATTAATATTAACCTGGGTCGCACTTGTATCTGCCACAAGCCATGTCTGTGTCGCTCCAGTTGAACAAAGCCCTATTTGTCCCCCGGTAACAACATATGGAGACGGTTTTATTATAATAGTAATAGTAGATGAAGAAGCCGGGCATGTCCCCGGAGGGTCATCAGTCAATAACGTAAGATCGACAGAACCATTAGCACTATCCGCAGCCGAAGGCGTATAAGAAGTTGCAGTACCAAACACCGGGCTTGGGGTGAAAGTTCCTAAATTGCCATTGCTGGCAGACCAGGTTCCTGACGAAGCGGCACCACCTATCGAGGCGCCACTAATTGTATAATTACTGCCCGAACAGATTGATGAATTTGCTCCTGCTGTTGCAGTAGCTGGCGTAACACAACCAACCACGAAGAATGTTGCATTGATCGTATGCACACTGGATACGTTTGTGAAAGTATAAGTTCCTACGGGCCCCACTGATGATCCATCAACCACTACATCTAGAATAGAGTATCCACCATTTGGAGTAATCGTAAAGGTTATATTATCCCCGCAATTTACCACTACAGCTCCTATTGGGCTTATTGTTCCGTTAGGGCCGGCAGTAGCAGTAATTGTATAAGTTGGTTGCGTAACCACAAAATTCGCAGATGTGTCTTTACATCCAAAAGCTGTGCTAACTATGACATGATAAGTTTCTGGAATTAATGCTGAATACGTATTACTATTCACTCCGACAGGGCCGATGCTATTGTACCACTGGTAAGTTGATATTGTTCCAATAGCAGCTTCCGTTAACAAATTCGGAGCTCCTGTACAGACAGTTGATCCTGTGGCTCCCGTAATCGGGTTAGCTGTAGGAGTTGGATTAACTGTCATAGTCAGTGTATTGCTCATTACAACGCTAACAGCAATACATGTACCCACATTAGGGTTTACTGACATATCACAGGTTATTAGATCGCCGGAAACAAGCGCTCCACAATATGTAAATACGTTTAATCCTACCTGTGAACCACCAGAAATAGAAACTCCATTCTTCTTCCAGTTGTATCCAGGAGGTGCACCACCATTTACAGGTGTTGCAGTAAATGTAACACAACTTCCACTACAAATTGTTGTTGTTGGAGTTGATATAGTCACACTCGCTGCCAACGAACTTGCAGAAAGTGTCGTTGTGGCTGTAGATGTACAACTTACGCCACCTGTGGCTGTTGCTGTATAAGTGGTTGCAGCTACTGGTCCAGGTGGGCTGAACCAAACATTTGGAAAGTTTGTACCTGCCAGATAGGGAGCGGTACAAGCAGCATCAGTAAATAAGCTTGTTACCGGCGACCATGTAATCGGAGCCTGCCCTGTTCCGGTAATCCTGATATTATCTATAAGCCATCCATAATATTGAATACTAACATCAGACACAAGGTGGAACCTGATCCTGAAATTTGGCGCTCCCTGCCATGCTGCAAGATTAATTGTTTCCTGTTTCCACAAGGCGGTAGCAGGTGCTACTCCAGGCGTAGATCCTGGTGCTGTGAATTGCGCATTCCAATCTGAATAACTCGTCTTGTCAAAACCAGTTACACCGCCAATAAGTGTTCCCGCACCAGAATAGGTAGATGAAGGGAATTTTACCCAATCAGGTTCTATAGGGGCTGCGGTTAAAGCGTATTCTACATAACCCACATCATAGTGGTTTGCACCATTTGCTTCATTACCTGCGATTTGATAAAATGTCAAAGATGGATTCGTGAATCCAGTCAGTGGGATATTGGCAGTTGTTTGAATAGCGCCACTGGCATTATCCTGGTTAGTTAGCCAGGCGCTTCCTGCTCCCTGTTGGAAATAGACCGTATTTTGTGCTACACTTACAAGGCTTGGGTTAGCATTTGTCAATGTAAAACTAAAAGGTGATGCTGATTCAGCCAGTTCAGTATAAATAGATTGTCCCGGTATCACCCCCCCTGTAGCAGTTATTGCTGTCTTTGTAGGAGAAGGGCAAACAGATGCCGCACTTGGCGAAACCGTAAGCGCACTAGGTGTTGAATTCACAATAATGGTTACAATGTCCTGCCTGTTACATCCACCAGGAGCATTTAATGATGTAAGTGTGTAAGTCGTTGTAGCAGTAGGGCAAACCAATGTTGGACTTGGCAAAGTACCCGGGGTCCAGGTATATGATGCATATCCACCTCCTTGTCCATCTAATGTAACACAACCTCCCTGGCAAATTGTACGACCTGGTCCGGCAGCCGGAAGCAGTGAAGTTAAAGCCGGCGGTGCACTTACAGTAGCAACCACAGGTGTACGGGTACTTTCGCAACTGGTACTCACCTGCCAGTCATAAAAGAAATAATAGGTTGCAATTGTACCGCTAATCCATCCATTGGTTATACTACCAACAGTACAAATTGGGTAAGGGAAAGTATTACCAGAAAAATCTCTCCATATTGATAAAGCACTTGAATTGGCAGATATGATCAACCTGTGACTTGTTCCAATAGGTATATTAAAGCCTAACGGAACAACTACACCAGTAGATGTAGCGCCAGCAAAGGTTACAGGCAGTGAAGCTATAAGTGCTCCTGCGCTTGTAACAGCAGATATTGTAACTGTGCCTGCAGCCTGCGGATACATTTTTACAGATGTGAGTTTAAACGCCTGGTTGGCATCAAATACAAGGCCCGCATCTGTACCATTATAACCTAAATCGGCACCAGCCGTGCCTGCCTTACCAGCAGGACAGTTTACACCTGTACTTGAAGCAGAAACGTAAAAAGTGGTCGTTGCACTTATTGTCGGTGTCGTAATTGGACTACCTGTAGTAAAAGGAAGACCCCCGGTTGCGGCAGTGTACCATTGTAAATTAGTACCTGTGGCTACTGCTGTTGTAGTTCCTACACCACAACGCGGCACAGCCGAAGCTCCTGACACCGCTGGATTATTCACCGTTACCTGAACAACGGTTGAAGCACCTGAAGTTCCCGTAAAGGAGCAGGTGACTAATAACTGGTAATATGTTGTAACACTGATAACCCCGGTATTACCGCTTAACGGGTTGGTTTGACCAGGAACATTACTCCATCCCCCCAAACCTGTTGCTGATTGCTGCCATTGGTAAGTAATACCCAGGCCATAAGAATATCCAGTTGCACTAAGTACTGAAGAACCCGAAGCACAAATACTGGTTACCGAACCTGTAGCTGTGCCACCCAGGCTTCCCGCACACGGTAGTGGAATAAATTCGTCAGCACCTATATCCGGAGTAGTTACGTTACGTACATCACCGTCTATATCAGTTGTGATGCCGGCGATGGGTGTTCCCAACGCCTCTAAGGGTGAGTTTGTTTGTACATGAAGATTAGAAGTGGATATAAAAATAGGATCTACCGAAACTGAAGCCCCATCTCCACCTGAAACAGCCTGCCAGTTGGCAAGGGATGTTCGTGCCGAACTCATGAACCCTACAGCTCCACCTGGGCAATAATAATCGTTATAATTTATACTTGTAAAAAGGGCATTTGTTGTTGTATTGGTATAAATAGCAAACCTGTTGGAAGTTGTTTCCCTATTAGAGAAAATATTATCCTTTAGTGTTACAGTACTTGCACCCATACCAACTGAAAACCAAATAGCAGCAGTAATACCACCTGCTGGTTGGTTTGTGGAAAGATCAATACTATTATATTCGATCAGGTATCCCCCACCAGCGTCAACCGCAATACCGGTTCCATTATCATCTACACTATCAAAAAATGTATATCCACCAGCAACAATATTATAAATAAAATTATTGGAAATTACAAGACCCGTATTGGTGTTTGTAGCATCCAACTGAATACCGTTACAACCCCAAACACTAGCTATTTGAATATTGCTTATATCATTCTTCTCTATTAGCCCACCGGTTAAAGATCCAACAACAAGTATTCCCGAATTCTGAATTGTGAATGTTCCTAAGTTGGAGTTAACACCGGAAATAATATTTTTTGAAACAACCACGTTTTTTTGTGTAGAAACAAAAACCGCAGCACGTCCAAGTGTGGTTACTGTATTGGATAAAATTTGTGTATTGTTATCCTCGTTTCCCGAAGCTCCAACCACGCCAATACCAAATTGAGAATTTGTTACAAGGTTATGTATATATGAATTATTGGAATTTGCTGTTTCTGCAAGGCCTCCTAAAGTTGTTCCGCTACATTGCGCAATACTTACTAATGTATTGGTTGCACCGCTACCTGTAACAATACAATCCTTTATAACATTATTAGATGCGCCATCAGAGCTTGATCTGCTGGCAACCCATATAACACCTGATGAAGTAGAAGTATTGGTATTGCTAAACGTAAGGCCACGAACGCCTCCAACCAACCCGTCAATGGTAACATTGTCAGTACCATTTAATTTAACAATGGCGGTTCCTGCAAGACTACCTGTTATCACACGGCCTGCTGCATTTGGTGTAATTGTTACGGAACTATAGCTGGAAGGCAAACTACTACTATTAAGTACAGCAGTGGCAATTTCTGTTGTATTACCTGTAATGCTGATAGTGATAACACCCTGGTGAGTACCCGCATTAATCGCATCAAAAGCTGCTTTCAATGTAGTGTATGGGGTGGTACCTGCCGCCGGAAGGGTATAAGTCACAGACACCTGGGCACTTATGGCTCCAGATACTCCCATGAAAAACAAAAGGATAAAGATTAGTTTTTTTGAAAAACTATTAAGTCTTTTTTCGGCAGACTGGTAGATTTTTTTCATAAAGCGGATGCTTTAATTTAATTAATAAATGTTTTTTGCGTGCAACCGATAGGGTTAGTACGCCAGAAAACCCCCATTCGCAGCATACCTATGCAGGTATTTTACAAACAAAAGTGTAAAAGAAATCTGGTCTCATTAATTTGTTTGAAAACAAAAAAGAAAATGATTAATGGATGTTTTTATAAGGATATCGTATTCCTTAAAAGAAAGTTCTTTCAAGAGGGTACTAAAATACTTTAAATTTATGGAATTGTTAAATCTTTTTTCTAAAAATACTTATAAGCTAGCAAGTTATTATACAGAACCTGTTAATAACTCCCTCCCATTGAAAAACCGGATGGATAAAAGTAGCATAAATTACCAGCGACATAACTGGAAAGCCATATAATAAAAATATCAATCCCTCTTAAATTATTAAGAGGGATTAACATGATTCCATTTTAATAATGGACAATTTCTTTGTAATGCCGGTAAAGATTTGAAAATTAGCCAGCTTCTAAAGCTACTCAATTACAACTTTGAAAATCCTTTTTTTCTTTGCAGGCAGGATAATTTCCAGGTTGTAAACCCCTTGTGCAAAATTAGAACCTATTGGAAATTTTATCCTTTGGCTTCCTCCCGGGTGATTAATTCCTTGCGATAATACTAATTGGCCGTTTGTGCCGAATAATTTTATATCATAATAGCCTTTTGGTTGATCCGTAAAACTTATTCCGATAAAACCATTTTTTACCGGATTTGGATATACTGCTATCATCGAAGGGTCACCTGCAACGTTTACTTTCACTACCTCACTGTATTTTATATCACTTCCAACACCAACACTCTTTATACGGTAAAAATTATCGCCCGCAAATGGTTGAACATCGAGCAGGTAGTATTCCTGTGCAGTTCCCCCATTATTTCCTCTTGCAGGCTGTAATCCGATCTTGGTAAAACTACGACCTTCTGATGAACGCTCTACCTCATAATGATCGATATTCAGTTCATTTTCTACTTTCCATTTTACCATGATATTTTTCTCCTGGCGCCAGGCTGCTATGCTGGTAAATGTTACTGGCACAGGGCCAAGTTGCCTGAATACAAGCCTGAAACGATCAGAGGCTCCGGATAAGGAATTGGCATCTACAATGAAATCAATGACTGAAATCGCATTAAGATCTATCACTTTTTTAGTATTCAGGTAATTATCTTCAAGCCATGCGGATAATCCTGGATTTGCAAGATTTTTAGTGGTAAATTCTAACTGATACCCCTGCTGTTTAAGCTGGCCCAATTGATAAAATAAAGTATCCGTATTGATAATTTCTGCCCTGCGTTCTACTGAAATGATTTTACTGCTATTAAATATACCTATATTTTCTCCAAAATTGGTAAGTTTAGGAGCATCCAGGTCGTCCAGGCTATTGGAATAAGATGCATCAAACTCTGCCAGTGTCCCATCAATTAATTGACTATTGGAACCTGATCCGGAATATAAACGCGTACTTATTTGCTTTTCCTGGCCATCTAATCTTTGTGTTTCGTAACTACCGGCAACCTTACTTGTTTCAGAAAAGCTGATATCATGGGCAGTTACTGCAGCCGTAGCCACTACAAAAAATGCCTGCCCTGATTCTATGAATTTATTACCACCACCATAACTTCCAAGGCCTGGAGTGGCTGTATAACCTGGACCTGTAAAGGTTTGGTATCCACCGTAAGTCCCAAGTTTTGGATCCCATAAATAATAAGTGTTTTGTAACCCATTCCTGGTAGTTGCAGTAAAATCAATGGCTGAAGGATAAGGATTTCCAACACAGATAAAACTATTAGGAGTTGCTGTGCTTACCGTCGGCATATTTCCAGTATTGATTGGTCCTGACATACGCAGGGTTGTAGTAGATTTAGCTCCAAAAGTATTAGATCCCCTGTCCCCACGAATAAAAGCCATATATCCATCAGGAGAAGATATCTGCCCGGTTGTACCGGGAATAGTTAGCCAGGTATTCGTTGCCGTGACATATTTCTTTACTGAAGGAAATGTATTATTTAAATCAAATCCCAAACCTGCCGCAATCGGTCCTACAATTTGCATTCCATAACCTGTAGATGTATATACTCCAGGAGCCTCAGCTTCCTGCCATGCCTGGTTGATAGTTTGTAAACCCCCAATAGGTGCCGACAAGAGCCTCCAGCTTGTACGTGAAGCCGAAGATATAAAACGTTCCACGGTGAATTTACCAGTACCATTGTAAGTAAATCCTGCACTTATACCCAAAGCACTTACCCGGGCAGTAGAAGTAGTATCAGAATGAAGGGTAACCGTATCATTACTCAGTATTATAAAACCTGCTGTTGGTTTAAGCGTTCCCCATATAGTGAAGCTTTTATTAAAGGTTGCACCTGCAGCATTATTCACTTCAAGAATATTCATCGCCGTAATAGTTCCGGTTGTACCGCCAGGAAAAGATTGAGCCGACGTTCCGGTTAAAGCAATGGTACCATTATTGACGATCGCACCATTATTTACAAATGCTCCTTTGAAAGAAAATATGCTGCCGGCATTGATTATTAGCGACGCCCCGCTGGAAACGTTTATATCATGACAGACTGCAGTTGTAACAGCAATGGCTGGGTTATTAGCTGTAGTAGGAATGATAACATCTTTTGTTGAAGTTGGCACACCACCGCACCAGTTTGACGGATCTGTCCAATCCGATGAAGCACCAAGCCAGGTTGAAACGGCACTTGGATTTACAGATACCATTACATTAGCAGTAGTAAGATCAGCAGCCGTAGCTGTACAGTTTGAATTACTTAAGGCAGTTATTGAGTAAGTCGTAGTTACCAAAGGGTTAACGACAAAAGTATAAGGTGAGGTTGCAATATTATTAAGTGTAACAGGTGTAACGCCATCGGAATAAGTGAAGTTCCATGGCCCCACTCCTGGTAAATCAATACTAACCGTTGATGCTCCACTTGGACAAACAGAACCTGGACTGGCACCTAAAACAGGAGTAACACTGTTAATGATAAAATCCATCGTTTGAGTCCGTTCACACGCATTGACAGGTGTAGCTGTTGCTGTATAAGTCGTAGTAACAGTCGGGCTGGCAAAAACGGTAGTTGTTGGCCCACCAGCATATTGGAAAGGTGGAGTTGCAGCAGCATTGGTATATAATCCGGTGGTTGGCGCCCATGTAATGGGTGTGCTACCAACATTTGTTCCCACCACACTAATATTATCAATGGCCCAGAAGAAAGCATAACCCAGGGTTGACGATTGCGATCCATAATATCTAAACCTTATATAATTTGTTGGGGCTCCCAAATATGCGTTTAAACTTATTGTATCCTTCCTGAATTTTATAGTGTTCCCCCTTGAATTTGGGAAAGACCTTAAATTCGTCCAGGTAGTATTATCCGAAGAGTATTCAACTGCTACTGAATCCACCGGCGATCCCCATGCGACAAAGCAATGATAAAAATACAGGCTTATAGATGTATAGCCAGCCAGGCTGAAAGCTGGGGACTGTAGTACAGTTCTAGTTTTGATACCATTTGCTGAACCTTGTGCAGCACTATTAGTGAGGAAGAATATACTGCTATCGTTACTCCGCATAGTATAGGTACTATAAACATAAAAATCAGGACGATAGGTCCATGCTGCATTCAATGGAGTTCCACCCGTTGAGGTGTTGGCAATCGTCCATCCTCCAGCCGGATTTGATGATGTACCCGGTGTACCTGCATTAAAGTCCTGGCCCACGATGATAGCACCTGAAATATCTCCTCCTGTGGCTGTTAACCATTGCCCGGGAGCGCTTGCACATTTTGTAACAGTTGCAGGTGTAATAGAAACAGGAGTAGAAGCAGGGTTAACCGTTACCGTTACCGTATTCGTCCCTGTGCAGGTTCCATCGGTTGCATTTACTGTATAAGTAGTTGTTGTAGCAGGTATATAAGTTTGAGTTGCTCCTACTAAGCCGGTTGGAAGTGGCGGATACCAGGTATATACAAAACCTGTATTGCTGCTTGTTGCGTTTAAAACGGTACTGTTACCTGCACATATTGAAGCTGGTGTAGCTGTTGCATTTACTGTGGCTGAAAGACCAACGGTTGCATTCACCAATGTTCTAGGAGATGAACAGCCATTAGTGAATCTCCAGTTATAATAACACATATAATAACTTGGGCTAAATTCATTGCCGGTTATTACAATATCTGTGGAATTATAGGGATAAGTAACTCCCGACAAATTCCTTGTAAGCCCCGTAGGAGGTATTCCATTTGTAGCATATAAATAATACCCGTTTCCAATGGGAAGTGAAACGCCCAGGTCCAAGGTTTGTGCTGTAGCACCGCCAGAAACAAGCGTTGTGAAAAACCTGCTGGCTATAACGGTCCCAGTTGAATTATATACATCAAGCGTAAAATTTTCACCAGTAACCAAAGGATATATATCTATTGTCAATAGTTTGGTAGCCTGTATAACGTTAAAGTATACCTGCCAGGAAATAAGCTGTGTGCTGATACCGGTTGCGCCGGATGGGTTAAGAAGCCCTACCGTTCCGCTACTTCCAAGAAATGTAGATTCTGCGTAATAGGGCGTTGTAACAGAGATGGGCGACGGTGTAGTAAAGGGGTTTCCCGTATACAGTGGTATACCACCGGTTGGAGCGGTGTACCACTGTATGGCCGTACCTGCAGTACCAGTTGCACCTATCGTTACATTGCCCGGACCGCATCTTGATCCTGGTGTGGTTGTTAATACAGATGGATTATAAACTGTTACCTGTATAACATTTGAATACCCCGGAGACCCGGCGGCACATATTACTCTTAGCCTGTACCAGGTAGTAACTGAGATAGAAGGAGGGTTTGCACTTGTAGGATTTGTTTCAGTTCCCACTGGTGACCATGGACCTGCTGCACTTGTCTGTGAGTATTCCCATTGATAAGCAATTCCCAATCCATAAGAAAATCCCGAAGCTGACAGCGAAACTGAACCAGATGAACAAACCGTAATAAAATCGGAAACTGCAGTTCCCCCGCTATTTCCTGAACAAGGAGGAGGAGTTATTTCGTCGGCACCTATATCCGGTACGGTTACACTACGGGTGGTTCCGTCAATATCAGTTGTGATACCGCTTATAGCCTGTCCCTGGTCATTTAAAGGTGATATCAAATTTAGGTGAAGATCTGTTCCAGGGCTGGTTGGAACTAAAAAAACCGGGTTAACAGCTACCGAGTTACCATCTAATAAAGTAGCTGCCTGCCATGCTCCAATGTTTGCCCGGTTTGCTCCTAAAAATCCAAGAAAACTCGTTGAGTAATAATCGTTGTAATTAATATTGCTAAAAACAATATTAGGCTGGCTACAGTAAATTGCGTAACACGTACCTGAAGTACGTCTATCAGAGAAAATATTATTTCTTACATCCACGGAACCCGTCCCTGTTATTCCCGGACCAATAAAAATACAGGATGAAATGCCTCCACCTGGTGAGCCCTGGTTAATAAGAAGATGTATAGAATTAAAATATATTCCATATCCACCACCTGCAATCATTGCTATACCTATACCGTTATTACCAGCCACAGAATTATTACCGTATGCTACGGCTCCATAAATCATATTATTAAATACCTTAATGCCAGCAGCCGGTGAAGTTGATTGCAAACTAATACCGTATGATGGCCAGCCACCCACACTGGTGTTTGATATAGAATTAACAAAATTTGAAGCAATTGTACCCCCGGAAATAGCCCCGGATACAACAATACCTGCAGTTGGCTCAATATCCGAACCTATTCCAATACTACTAATGATACCTGAAATCGTATTACCAATAACCTGCACATTGGTTTCATTACAAATATAAACGCCCCTATACCCAAGTTTTTTTGCTGATAAACTGGAACCAACCGTATTCGAAGAAATAACATTGTTGCTTTCTCCTGCAGCAGGGCCTATAACAAGTATTCCATAATAGCTCGTATTAACAACATTGTTTAAAAAAGTGTTATCACTATTGGCTGCTTCAGCCAGGTTGCCAGCAATTACTCCACTTGACGTAACAATACCAGCATAAGTAGTATTTGCTCCACTACCTGAAATAGTACAGTTCTTTATGGTATTATGCGTAGCACCGTTTGAAGCAGAGAAACTTCCCAACCAAACTACAACAGAAGCTAAATTCGAACTGGTATTGATTATTGAAAGGTTTCTCGTTGTTCCTGCCGCTGTATTAGAGCCATCAATGGTAATATAATCAGCCCCGCTTAGCTTAAATATGGCATCTGAAGCACTGCCTTGGATGATAGGGTTAACACCTGTATTCGGTTTTATCGTCAATGTATTGGCCGAACTTGCCAGGGGATTATTGATCGTTATTGGAAAAACTTCGGAAGCATCATAAGCGGGATCCATTAAAAGGAAGGTTACAGCTCCGCTTAAACATGAGTTATTATAAGCGTTGACAGCATCCGTTATTGTCAGGTAATTTTGAGCGCCTCCGGCTCCTACGGTATAAGTACCAGCTACCAACGTACTTTGAACCACGTAAAAATCAGGCGTTGTTGGATCAATAGCTGCCGCCGGGGGATTGGTGGTATATCCTCCCGCTCCTGCTGATGGCTTTGCAATCACATTGCCTACATTATCCTGGGCCACAATATAATAAGAAACAAGGCTACCAGCTGTCGCACCGAGGCCAAATGAAAAAGTATATACATTACCTACTACCGAACTGGGACTTGCAAACTGGGTGGCACCCGAATTTACCTGCCAGTAAAGCCTTGGCGAACCAATTCCTGTTGGTATCCCATCTGCATCGGTAATAGTAACCGCTAAAGAACGGCTTCCCAATGAGCATGTGCTTGTTAATGGAGTATAAGTAATTACTGGTGGGCTCGCATCAAAAACATTTTCTTGTTCTGTGATATCGAAAGGCCCTTTTTGTGATGAAAAAACAGGTTGGTTATTTGAATGAAGCCGGGATGATTGTGCATTCGTATTTTTAAGAGTACTAAGTACTATTAAAATAATCAGTGTAATTTTTTTTATTAAGTTTTCCGCCTGATGAAAAACAGCTATGTAATTTTTCTTCATAACTTTTAATGCACTTTTTAACTTTAAGCAGTCTTTCGATAAATTGATAACGGATTGTTTAAAGTTTCCAAAATAACTGCTTCCAGCATATCGGCGGCGTTTGAAAGGAATTTTTGGAAATCTTTTTGAATAATAAAATTATACCATTTATTTCAAAAAAGGAAACTTTTTAGTGAAATTACTATCCACAGAACCGCAAAAACAGGTATTTTTTCGATACCTGTAGTAATTAGACTACAAAATTCTTTCCAAGAGTTTTGTTTTTCTTACCGCTCTTAGCAATAACTAAATAAGATCAATACTTATTGTCTGGCTATACTTCACTGGCCTTCGTGGCTCCAGGCAATCACCCAGTAATGGTTTACTTCACAATTACCTGTTCTGTAAATTTCCTGTTCTGAGAACTTATCACTACCTGGTAAATCCCGGAACTAATTTCATTGCCAAGGTTAACGGATCTTGTTGTTGTTGTGCTGCTGTTGGCAATCTCAACATTTGTTTTATACACAACCTGGCCAAGTTTATTACTTAACTGGATATTGTAATTACCTGCAGGTTGCCCGGTAAATGTGATGTTCATTATTTTATCGACTACCGGGTTCGGGTAAATGCTGATAGCTGGCACCTCTTTAACATCCCTCACTTTAACTATAGCACTGTATTTTATGTTTCCATTCATTCCAACAGACCGGATTCGGTAAAAATTATCTCCTTTTAGTGGCCTGCTGTCAATGTAATTATACCTGGCATTGCCGCCGTTATTGGATGAAGCCCCTGCTGTTTCTATACTGGCCAGGTTCTGTCCATCAGCTCCCCTTTCCACTTCGTAATGATCAATACCCGTTTCATTCTCAACATTCCAGTTCACAGTAATACCAGCATCACTATTACGGGTAGCCGATATTTCAATATACGTTACAGGAACGATCACTGGCTGATTAAATACAAGATAAAATCTGTCGGAAGCTGCTGAAGCTGCATCTGATGTAACACTAAAATTAACCTCTGTATTACCTGAAAGATTCACAACTGTTGTCAATCCGGTAAATTTATCAACCAGGTAGGCCAACAAACCGCTTCCATCCATATTTTCAGGAACAAAACGTAATTGATAGGCATGGGTTTTAAGGTTGGTAAAATGGTAAAAAATAGTATCTGATGCTATAACATTTTTCATGGCCTCCAATGCCAGTGTCCTGCCATTCCTTATTATACCAAAATTTTCTGTTGCATTGTCTAATTTTAGTGCATCATCTGCATCAAAGCTGTTGCTGTACCCAGGATTAAATGCCACTACATTTCCATCATACATATTATCATTTGCGTCATACAGCCATGCTCTTACAAATCCGTTTTGTGTATTGTCTGTTACCCTGTAAACCATCCCGGTACCGGCAAGTTTGTTTGATTCAGCAAAAGAAACATTTCCTCCCCCGGTAGAATATACAAAAAACGCCTGACCTGATTGTATCTTCGTGTATGCGATTCCGGTAGGGTAATTTAAGGTCCCCCCGGGTGAAGGCTTCCAGGTATTAGCACTGCTTAACAACTGGTATCCCCCATAACCATAGGCGCCGGCCAATAAAGGATCCCAAACATAATATTTAGCATCAATTCCTGTTGAAGTGGTTTGCAGGTTGGTAAAATCTACTATAGAAGCATACGGATTACCTACCGTCTCGAATTTCCCCGCAGTTACCGGGCTCGCTGAGGGTGCATCCGTGCCGGGCGAAAATAATTTACCACTGGTTCTAAGTGTAGTAACATTAGCTGCTGTGGCAGAAGTCTGAACAGTTCTGTCACCTCTCACAAAAAGCATGTATCCCTTCTTGTTAGCAATGGGCAGAGCAGATGTATTTGTTGCCCCATCATCAATTCCAACCCACGCATTGGTAGTTGAATTATATGTTTTTATAGATGCCCCTGCCGGAGTATAAAAATCATATCCTCTGCCTGTCGCAGCTGGTTTTTCGCTGCTAATAGTAGTTCCAAGTCCCGAAGTTCCCGGTGCAAGTGACGCATTACCTTCCTGCCAGGCTGCATTAACAGATTGTGATCCACTCACAGGAACGGCTAATAGCTGCCATGTTTTCCCATGTGCTATCCCGGTAGGAAGGTAGCGTTCCACTATAAATTTACCTGTTCCATACGTAATGCTGTTTGCTGTATTAATAACAGCAACATTTGCAGTATTGCTGGCATCGGATTTAAGTGTAGTATTAAAATTTGCCAGTGCAAATGTCGCATTGGTTGCCAGGGTCAAAGCTGCCTGTACATCAATATTGCCCGCAAGGGTTTTGGTAACCGTCCCACCTGACAGCGTTAAATTATAATATCCAAAAGCTGCTATTGATTGTGCCGCAGTTTTATTATAATTGATCGTGCTGTTTACAACCGTATATAAATTGTTTGGAAGATTTGGAATAAACACATTCGCCACCCCGATCGTTCCAGCCGGGTTAAGGATACGGTCACCATTCGCAGCAGAAGCCAGGTTAAAATAATTGATGGGCCTTATCGTTTGTGCATCTGTTCCTATGCCAACTCCATCAAATATAACGGTACCGCCTGTAAGTACATATACACCAGTTAAGCCCGGCAATGTGGCTGTATTTTGCTGAAGGTTTAATATTCCTCCTGTCATCGTTGTATTGGCAAGGCCATTTAAAACAAACTGGTTATCATCCAACGTTCCGGCAGAAATAAACAAAGTAGTAGATATATTCAATGGCCCCTGCAGTGTTGAACCTATTGTGTTGGAAATAGTGAGTGCCTTAAGCTGCGTTACCACAACAGGTATATTTATGCCTGCTGCTGTACCTGCAATGATAATGGAAGAAGTATTATTGGCAGAAAAATTAGTAAGGGTTCCGGTAATCGGATTATTTAACGTCAATGTATATGCGCCTACTGTAAATGTGCCGGAATTAAGATTAAGTGTTCCTGCTATGTTAAGGGAATTATTAAGATTTACACCAAAAGCATTATTTATGGTAAGATTATTCATCGAACTAACAATGGCTGCTGTACCCGGGAAAGTCTGCAAAGCAGCTCCCTGCATTTTAATAGTACCATTATTAATGACATTACAACTGGCTGCACTGTAAGTGCCCGTAATCGTCAACGTTACCCCTGCATCCACCAGTAAGGTTCCTCCGGTAGCAAGTGTGATATTCTTAAGTGTCTGATCAGTGCTGATTCTAATTGTTCCGGTTCCGTTAACCGTTACAGAATTGGCTACAGGAAATGTACCTCCGCCCGTGTGTGACAGTATTAAAGAACCGTTATAAATAGTTGTAAGTCCCGTAAAAGTATTTAACCCCTTTAATGTTTCACTTCCAATACCATTTTTTATTAAGGTAAGGGCACCTGTTGCTCCATCTTTCAAGGCTCCATTAAAAATATAGGAAGCTGAATTATTTATAGTCAGAGTTGCAGCAGCACTTCCATTATCTGCAATATTTGAATTTCCACCTCCAACAGGAGAACTTAACCCGCCAATAGTAACAGAATTACCATTAAGCTTTAGTGTTCCAAAATTGGAAGCAGTACTTCCAAGTGTTATAACATTAGGTGCAACGGTACTGAATGCGCCGGTATTACCTGTAATTAAAGTTCCATTTGCCACAGTAATGGCTCCTGAAAATGTATTTACCGAAGCGGCACCCGAAGGAGTTAGTCCAAAAGTTCCACCACCGGTAAAGGTTAGGGGCTGTGTTCCTGTAAGTAATACATTTAGATTAATAGTCCTGAGTGCCCCTGCTACTATATACCCCGGAGTAACAGTTGGAACCAGGTTTAGTGTAAAATTTTGATTGCCTGAACCAATTGTATTTCTTATCTCCATTGTTTTGGTAGTGGCGCTTGTCATGTAGTTTGCTAACAACAAACCACTGTAATTATTACCTCCTATTCCACCCACATTATTCAATGATGATCCATATAAACTTAATACACCAGACAAACCAGTCGAACTGTTTCCAATAGGTTCAATATCACCAGCAACAGTTGATGAATAAGTGTCTGCAAAATAAATAGTGCCAAGACTGTAATCCCCTCCTACACTATTCATATTAATTCCACAACCTGCCGCAGGCAATCCGGCAAGCGAAGTGTACGATGCTACATGCTGATTTACACCAACAATAGAACTACCAGGTGAAGTTCCTGTTTGCCAGTTTGTGCCCGTTAGCCAGGCCTGTCCTCCAGAAGCACTCCATATAAATGTTGAAGGTCCCGTGTAAGCAATAACATCAAAGTTAAAAGTTGCACTGGTTCCCAGGACGACCATACCAGAAGACGCAGTCGCTGTCATCCCAACACTTGTTTCAGGCACATCATAAAAAGTTCCGCTAATGGTAATTGAATTTGATCCTGCAGGAATTGTTCCTATTGGTGAAGATGGGAAAGTAAGGATATTAACCCCGGCTACCTGTGCCATTGTTATATCCGTATTTGATGTCACATTGGTCGGGTTCAGATTAACCAGGTCGTCAACGGCTGTAATTGTAATGGTAAATGGCGTAAGCGCTATGGGTGAGGCCGGCGAAATTGAAGTGATCACTAATTGTGTTGGCGCAGTCGCTGTAAGAAAACTATTTTGCGGTGTTCCATAACCTGTACCACCTGCTGTAATCGCATAGGCGTAATAGTAATAAGTTGTATTGGGGGTTAATGTTGAGAAAGTAACCGAGAAGGAGCCACTACTAAGGTTAGAAGCAGGGACCTGTGTTCCTGTTCCCGGAAGAAATCCATTCGTCGTACTGTATTCGATGCCATAGCCTAATAATACACCACATCCTGAAGTAACAATTGTTCCCGGAAGTATGGCCCCGGTTGTTGTTATAAAAATAGCATTGCCGGTTGTTAAAGTAGAAATATCATTGATACCAGCTCCGGAAGCTGCTACGGAAATGGCAGTAGCCCCGCCGCCGGAAACAGGCACATTACCATTGTATGACTGAACAAGTGTTGGAGCAAATCGCACGTACACAGTTGCTGCCAAAGTTCCGCCGGAATAAGTATAAGGTGCTCCTCCGTTTGTAAGGGTCAGGGTAGCTGTAAATGGTCCTCCCGCAGCAGTTGAAAACCTGAAGCCGGTAAGTGGGCCTATAACAACATTTGATCCGTTTAACACACTTCCGGAAAGATTGAAAAAATCTACAGAAGTGGTATTAATACAAATACTTCCGTATGGATTAAGTGCTCCCGCTCCTGAAGGGGGAACCGTCAACGAAGGGACGGTGTTTAAAAGCGTAAAAGCATTTTCTGTACCATAAGTAGTACCGCCTGCATTGGTTGCAAAAGTATGGATATAAAAAATTTGACCGGGAGGTGCCAGGCCAACAAGGTTTGAAGTAAAATTTCCCCCAACCAGGGCACCACCAGCTACCGGCGTACCGGTACCATTTACAAACCCAGGTGTAGTGCTATATTCTACCCCATAAGCGGATATTGCTGTACAACCTGTACTGCTGATATTAGCAGCAACATTTGCAGAACTTGTTGTAACGCCACTAACAGTTCCATTATTGATGGTGGGTGTTGTATTTACACCGCTACCTGTTGCCGCTACATTTATGGAAGGTGCACCACCTCCACCAACAGGAATATTTCCATTGTAAGATTGTACCAATAAGGGAGAAAACTGTACATAAATATTTTTAGGGGCCATTGTTCCGGCAGCCTGGGCAAAATTGAGTGTTGAGGTAAAAGTAATATTGTCTGTTGAATAGGTAAATCCAGTTAAAGCACCTACTGTGAAATTTGCGCCTGTTAATGCAGCTCCGGAAATAGTGAAGATATTTACCCCGGGCACCGTATTAGTACAAACATTTCCGAATCCAATTAAAGTTCCACCTGTTAAGCTCGGACCGGCGATACAGGTTCCATTAAAAGTGAAATCGTTGACACTAAAAGTACCGCCAGCAGCTGAAGCTCCCCATCCATAAAGTCTGAACTCAATAGTCGTATTAATATTTTGATAAGCAGCACCAGCCAGAGAAATTGTTGCACCTGTAGATGAAGGAGTTCCTATATTAGCAGTGAATCCGTCGATACTGCTTCTAAAAGCAAAATTGGTAGCACCGGATCCGGAAGCCTGGCCAGTATAAACAAAACTTACAAACTTTATTAAATATCCAGCGTTCGGAGCAAGTGTAAATGTAAAATATTTGTTTGCATCAAAAGACGCGGAGTTCCAACCTTGAGCATTATACCTATCAGTACCAGATGTAGATGTTATCCCACTTCCTCTCCCAATCCCGGAAACAGTAATATTCGCATTAACTGTTTGACCCAGGATAAAAGGATTATATGAACCAGGATTAGGGTCTGTTATTGGATTCGTAAGTAATTGTCCAAAAGAGACATTCAGCGCTAAAGTTAAACACAGAATAAATCCTATCCTTTTTGCAAAAGAGGAGATAATACGGTCCTGATTTTCCATTGTCTTGTATAAATGCTTCATAATAGATATTCGAAATCTGGTTTTCTAAATAGTAAATACGCAAAAAACGGTTGGAAGGTTATGTTTTACACAGGGAAAGATTCGGTCGCAAATTTACTTATTAAATCCCGGTTTGCTTATGAAATCAAGGTTAATTAATTATCAATTTACTAACAACTGGCCCTTTTCATACATTTTTTTTATTATTTATATTAAAAAATGCCTTTTTTTCAGTTATTCGCCAAAATATTTACTTAATCTGGATAACCTTTATTATAAAAATGCTGCCTGCTGCTGTCGGCGATTTCCCAACGGTCAACCCTATGGGTTGCAAACTCTTATTCTATGGTTGCTGTCCTCACCACAACTCTTCGGAAGTTTTTTATCTACACCAATGATTGGAACGCGGATAATACGGACTGGGCGGATATTCACGGATTTATGCTGCTACGCAGCATAGCGGAAACAATACATAAGCAGTATCTGTAATTTTTTGGAACAAAAAATAAATCAGTGATCATCCGCCCAGTCCGTATCATCAGTCTTCCAATCCTACGACGCAATAAAAAGCAATAATCTAAGACAGGATTTTAAATCTTCCGAACACTTATGGTAAATACAGCAGCCTCTGGATCAGGGAATGAATTTAACCCAGATTTTGCAGTTGAAAATCTATTACGGCATCCAAAAGCTGCACAGCTAAGCATTTCAGAACATTTCCTGATCTCAAAATAGTTCACTATTTCTTCGACCAAAAAATAACCTGAAACACTTATCTGTATTGCCTTTGAAACCCTCATTACGATTTCAACTGCAAAATCTGGGTTTAATTAAAAAAGGGCGCCTTACAGCGCCCATATGCTTTATGAATGATTCCCATGTATTACCGAATAACAACCCGCTCCACGTTTTTGGTTCCATCCGCAGCAGTAATAACAAGCTGGTAAGTACCTGCTGCTATTGATCCATCCAGTGAAATTGTTTTAACAGTATTGCTGCTGTTTACAACCAATTTATCCTTGTAAACAACCTGGCCAACTATATTTGACAATTGTACGTTGTATTCACCGGCTGGTTGATTTACAAATGAAACTGCCATTTTTTTACCTACTACCGGATTAGGATAAACGCTTATAGATTTTCCGGCATTTTTCGTTGCAACTTTAACGATAGCACTATATTGAACCAGCCCGCTTACACTAATGGCCCTGATGCGATAAAAATTATCCTGCATTAAAGGACTTTCATCAGGGTAATTATAAGAAACGCTGCTACCATTATTTGCTTTAGGCATTTCCATACTTATTTTTGTGAACATACGTCCATCAGCACTGCGTTCGATCTCATATTTATCAATACCTGTTTCGTTTGCAGTTTTCCATTCAACCGAGATCGATTTTTCACTATTACGTGTAGCCGAAATATTGGTGAACGTTACCGGTAAAATCAGCAACTGTTTAAAAACGATATAAAAACGATTGGAAGCATAAGAACCTGCATCATCAGTAACATTAAAAACAACATCCGTATTTGCTTCCAGGTTTAGCCCGGTGGAAGTATGGAGGAAAGCGTCTTCAAGGTAAGCAGTAAGGCCTGGTGTTTGCATATTAACCGGAATAATCCTAAACTGGTAAGCCTGTTTGCGCAGGTTGCTCAACGAATAAAAAATAGTATCGTTATTTACTGCCGTGTTCCTTGCTTCTACTGCCAGCAACTTTCCATTGCTGGATATGCCAAAATTCAAACTGCTATTTACGAATTTCAAAGCATCATCCCCATCATATTCATTTGAATAATCAGCATCAAAAGCAACAACGTTCCCATCTGCAATACCTGTAGTAGTATCTGAACCTGCATATATTACAGTTCTCAAAAATTGTCCATTGTTTTGATCACTTGTCCTGAAACCAATTTTGCTTCCTGAAATTTTTGCTGCTTCTGTAAAAGATACAATACCTGCAGCTCCTGTAGCATGTACCAAAAAAGCCTGGCCGGATTGTATTGAACTTACTGCGATCCCGACTGGATAATTTACTGTTCCTCCCGGGGAAGGCTTCCATCCTGTAACTGCACTAATGGTTTGATACCCACCGTAACCGTTACCCGCTAATAAAGGATCCCATACATAGTAGGTATTATCAACCGCACCCGTTATTGTAATTGCAGTAAAATCAACTGCAGATGCATAAGGATTACCAATTGATTCAAATTTATTTGCTAACACACTTGTTGCCGGCGGAAGATCTGCACCTGTGGTAAATAATTTACCCTTGGTTCGAAGAACCGTTGGTACTGCAGCCTGGTTATAAGCAGTTACACTTCTGTCGCCACGTACAAAAACCATGTAGCCTTTTTGGTTTGCGATTGGTAAGCTGTAAGTATTGGTAATTCCAGTATAGCCACCCGTTGAAGCATTGTATATTTTCATGGATGCACCAGCCGGAGTATATACATCAAATCCCACCCCGGTTGCCCCAACAACATCACCTGTTATTTGAGTACCATAACCACTGTTTGGATTTGCATTCGGAGCAGCAGCTGATTCCTGCCATGCAGCATTCACGGATTGAGCCCCGCTAACAGGAATGGCTAGTAGCTGCCATGATTTCCCATGAGTTGCAGGACCAGGATTACCTGTTGGTATATATCTTTCTACTATGACATTGCCTGAAATCGTTTTTCCTGTTACGTCTCCTAACCATGCGGTTTCTGAAGCGGTAGATTTGAAGGTGAGATTATCATTTGTTATAAGTTTCAACCCTGAAGCAGAAAAAGTCACAGACCTGTAAATATCAAGTGTTCCGTTGAGTGTTAACCCGGTAGCTGCATTACTGTTTCCAATCACAAGATTGTTGAGTTTATTATTTACAAGTACTCCTGCAGGAATATTTTGTGGCTGGCTTCCGTTCATCTCTAACGTACCATTTGCCCCATCTACACTTGACGCACCTGCACTAATCACTCCATATACCTGCAACGTTCCTCCATTCAAAGTAAGCACGGGTGTTGCGGGATTCGTGATCACCAGGTTTTTAACGTTTTCGGTTGTTGTAATGGTTGGTAACGAAGTATATGCGCCGCTAATCAGTACATCAGTTGTTGCATCAGGAATAGCATTGGCTTCCCAGTTTGTAGCTGTTGCCCAGTTTGTAGATGTTTTACCCACCCAGAAACTTGTATTTGTATCTATAATTTCATCGCAACCTGGTTCACAAGCGATTGGGTTGCGGGTTGCATTGTCAATATCATTTTCAGTAAATCCGGCAATAGGTGCTGCAACATTGCTGAGTAAAGGATTTGAACCAGCCACCAAATGAAGATTGGCAGAAGAAACAAAAACAGGAGCTACATTTAATGAAGCTGCATCTTTTCCGGTTATAGCTTGCCAGTTGGACAGGCTTGTTTGTGCGGTTGTAGCAATAAGTCCAAAAGCTTTTACTGCTGAACCAGTTGGGTTAATAATATAGTCATTATAGTTTAATGCTGTAAACTGTGTATTGGTAAATGATACCATTATTGCAGTAGCACCAAATCCAACTGCCCCATTCAATCCAAGATTATTGACCAAAATATTATTCCGGATATCTGCACTACCCGATCCGTAAATTCTGACGCAGGAAGAAATTGCATTTGCTTTGTTTAGCGTGTTTGTATAGCCGCTAACGCCACCAAGAAAAACAGAGTTGTGAAAAATCTGGATCCCTGTTTGTGGCCCGATCAACAATATTCCAACTGGATTATTCAATGTAACGCCGCTATTGGTATAATCATCTCCATCACCCGTTATATTTGCCACCATATTTCCTGCAACCTGGATGGCCGCATTGGTAACATTCGTATTTATATAAATACCGCGGGATCCATAACCGGCAGTTCCTGTATAATTAAGATTTGTAACTGTATTATTTAATACTAATGTATTTCTTGTACCTGTACCAATATATATTCCCTGATCAGTATTTGCATCTGTACCAACAAAATTACCAATGGTATTATACTTAACCGTTGCGCCATCAAAACCCTGTACGAATATCCCGGTGTACAATATCGCGTTTGCACCAATTATTGATAAGTCATTCGACTGAATTAAAAGACCGCTTCCATTTCCCGCAACTACTGCAGCATTACAGTATATCCCATAATAAGCATTGCCGATTTGGTTATTGTCTATTGTAATATTATTAAAATACCCGGGGGAATTGATCGTGGTTCCGTCAGAAAGAATTAATGCATTCGAAGAATTGTCCCCGGCAAGGATGACACAATTCGTCAACATAGTATTCGCAGTTGGAACCATGCCAACTGAGCCTATTAAGATGACCCTTCCCAATGAACTTCCATTATTTACTATTGTAAGATTTCTGCTGGTAGTCCCATTATTAGAACCATCAATCGTAATATAGCTACCCAGTATTTTTATAAGTGCATTGTAATCCAAAGTTCCACTAATTGAAGCTGTTACACCTGGAGCTGGTTTTATGGTCAGTGTATTTGTTGTACTTGCTGCAATGTTGTTATTAATTATTATTGGAAATGTTTCACTGGCGCTATAAGTGGTAGCTATTAAAGAAAATACAACTGGCCCGACAAGTGATGATGTATTATAATCTGCAATCGCTGCAGTGAGTGTTGTGTAATTACCACCCGGACCAACCGTGTAAGTGCCGGAGAGTGGTGGTGAACCTGCTTCGTCGGCATTTGCAAGTGCAGTATTAAAAAAAAGCATTAATCCCGGAACCAGGCATAAGAGGTATTTTTGCCAGTTTATAGATGACAGATTAATGGGATGTTTTTTCTGAGTTGGGGGTAGCATTTTCATCATATTCCTGTTTTGCGTCTGTCTTATACCCGGGATAACACAATTGTTATTATCCGAGGTTGGGACATTTTTTTTAAATCAAACTTGATTAGTAAAAATTTGGGGGTAATCGCAGGAAATAAATCTTGGTTAAGAGGTGGCTATTCTGAAGATAAGTGGACCAGATTAAAAAATAGGTGTAAGCTCAACAAAGGTAATAAACACAAATTTAATTTGCAACTATTTAAGACAAAATAAATAAAAAAAGTACTGAAAAAAGTCAATATCTGCTTTGTTTTAAGTGAGATTAAAATATGATTTTAATATATAAATGATCTATATGTGGGATAATGGAGTCATTTGGCAAACCTTTACCCAATTGATTAGACATTATATATTTTAAACTCGAGTAGTTTAAACATACTCAACCCCTCTTTTTCACGTTATTAGTCCAAATACCAATAATATTTACAATATCTTAATAATCCATTACCGTGAAACGACCTTTACAATTTGTCCTCCCTATCATTTTCTCTATTGCTTCACTTAGCAATTTTGCCGCTGACAGGAACCCATTAAAAGACAATTTCCAAACCACAACAACAGATATTAAAATGCTAAGCAGTTTTCTTTTTACTGCAAGTGGTAATACTGCCGACGGTAACCGGGTGGTGTTTGACAGCCAATATTCAAATGCAATTGATGGGAATGATGCAATAAAACTTATGAACCCAGGTGAGAACTTTGGTTTATTAAGAGATACCAGGATACTGGCAGTAGAAGCAAGGCAGCCTATCGCTAACGGCGACACGCTTTTCTATAATATGAGCAATCTCGTTTCACAGGTTTACAAACTTGACATTATACCCCAAAACCTTGTTGGAACAACGGCGAATTGCGAGCTTGTAGACAGGTACCTTAATACAAGAAAAAATATTAGCCTTAGAGATTCAAATCATTTTAATATTGAAATAACTTCTGATCCTGCAAGCCGGGCACTGAACAGGCTTATTGTTGTTTTTAGTACTACTGTTATTGCGCCTTTGCCTTTCAAATTTTCAAATATCTCGGCGATAAATAATGAGAATAAATTTATCACGGTGAATTGGGAAGTGAGCCAGGAAATGAATGAATCACATTACGAGATCGAACGAAGTGCAGATAATTTTCATTTTAGCAAACTTTCCACCAGCCTTCCTTTATACAATGATCATGATGGTGGTAAATACCAATACCAAGATGCACAACCATTGGATGCTGATAATTATTATCGCATAAAGGCTATTGATATAACAGGGGTTTCTATTTATAGTGATAAAGTAAAAGTATCTTTTACAACGCCCAAAACAACTATGAATATTTATCCAAACCCAGTGGTTAATCATGGTTTTCAGTTACAGTTATACAAACTGATGCCGGGTAAGTATTTTATAAAGCTGACTAATAATTCCGGGCAACAGGTCTATTCAACTTCTTTCAGTGTTAGTGGTACCAGTTTTATTCAAACCATCAAGTTAACCGCAAACGTTGGTAAAGGAAATTATAATGTAACGGTATGGTCGGAGAATGGGATTTTGGGTACGGAGAAGATAGTAGTGGAGTGAGTGAAAAGCTGAATGGTGAAAGCCTGGGGCTTTTATCCCATGGCTGGTGAACTCACCAACCATTTTCGAATTCGTGTAGTGGTCGGTGAAGACACCGACCACGGGATCAAATTGTGAATTGTGAAAGCCCGGAGCTTTCTAATCATTGCGAGTGTTATTAATGAACGAACTAATTTGAATTCAGTTATAATCAAGCGGCACCTGTTAGGTGCTTTTTGTTTATAACTGAATCTGAAATCCAGCATGCCGTATCACATATCCCGTATCACACATCCCGTATCCCGCTACTGTCCCCCGGCCTCCTGTATTTTACTTCGTACAAAGTCTATGTTTTTTTGTTTTCCTTCTCTTAGCAGTGAACGACAATATGGAGTAAAAAACTGGTGTTCTTCGAGCATCGCCAATGTTTTTATATCCCAGTTTACAGGCAGGTAATTATTTCTTAAACGGAATTCTTCTTTCACTAAGTTGTCAGTTATTAAAAAATCTTCTGTACCTAAGTGGTAAGAATCGGCATCACATAATATCTGATCCAAAGCAGATGCAGGTTCATAAGGAAAACGAGTTGCAAAAATGCATTGCTCAATAAGCTGTATAATTTCTTCTTCTACTTTTATCTTTTTAAGATAGCCCCTCATTATTAAATTACTTCTTTCTTCATGCCCGGAAGCAGGGCCAAAAAGATGCC
The DNA here is from genome assembly GCA_039934735.1 of Ferruginibacter sp. Classification (GTDB taxonomy): domain Bacteria; phylum Bacteroidota; class Bacteroidia; order Chitinophagales; family Chitinophagaceae; genus Ferruginibacter. The sequence goes on from JBDTLP010000024.1 coordinate 29,386, forward strand.
CGCTATCATGGAACCAGGCCGCAGTATTAATGATGAAACGTACCCTGTCATCAAGAGAATAATTGAATGCAATTTCATTTGCACGTTCAATAACCGCACGTGTATGTTTTAAATTATGATAAGCAAGATCCGGTGTTTGAAAGCGTTCGAATAACTTTGTTACATATCCTGCTACATCTTCATTTAATTCCTGGTTATAATCCATTGTTCTTAATAAATTGCGATTGGTATTTTGTATCAATTAATGAAAATTGTGAACCATAGAAATACCTCCACTTCCATTATTATAATAAGGCATTAACATGGTATTTACATTCCTTTTTTTGAAAAAGGTTCGTTTGAGTTTGGGATAAATCCAATAAGCAAGTTTTGTAGATGCCATACCTATTCCTGCTCCAGTTACAACATCACTTAACCAGTGTTTGTCATTGTACATTCTTAAATAACCCGTGGCAGTGGCAATCACATAACCAGCTATTCCATACCATGGAGAAACATCTTTGTATTCCTGTCTTAAAAATTCTGCGGATGCAAAAGCTTCTGCGGTATGCCCGGAAGGGAAAGATTGATAATTAGATCCGTCCGGTCTTTGCTGTTTTGTTATTTTCTTCAAAGAAAACACTGTTGCATTCAGAATAACATTTGACATCACATACATGATGCTTCTATCTATTAAATTATTTTTTCCTTTAATGCCCGAAATGTTTAAACCATAGACCGCTATCGCAGGTACAAATTGAAGATAATTGTCTATATGGATTTGTTTATGTGGATTTTCAGTCCATACTTCCTTCTTTACATCTTCATTGAAATCTTTAAGTCCATCACTATTAAGTGTTGTGAATCCATAGGCAATCATCACTGCCGGCAAAGCAAATGACCTAAATGTTATATTGCTTTTTTTTAGCTGCCAGTTTATCTTTTTATGCAAACCTGTATCTGCGTTTCTTTCCGGAACCGTATTAATATATTGCGCTTTTAATGTAGAGAACTGAAGAGTAGTAATAATGATAACAAGTATTATTTTTCCAAATGGTTTTCCAGGACTGATTTTAAAAGACATATGCATTTCCGTATTTTATTCAATGCAAAATATCAGGGGATTCTGAAGAAATTCTGTACTTAGAAATTCATATTTGCGAAAGCGCTGTTATTAATTTGAAGATGCGTTGATTTGAAAATGAAAGTAGTTTTCTTCAGACATCTGCACATCTTCAAATTTTCAAATCAATATTTTTTTGATTCTTATATAATAACCTGATCAATGATGGTAATACTATCAATAGTAAAGGAAGCGCTACTATGAAACCTCCGATTACTGCTATTGCCAATGGCTGATGAAGTTGTGCGCCTGTTCCAATTCCCAGCGCCAGTGGCATCAGCGCAATGATCGCCCCAAGTGCGGTCATTAATTTAGGTCTGAGGCGTGTAGAAATTGCATAAACGACAGAGTCATCTACCGAAACTGTTTTAGCAGATTCTTTAAATTGCAAAAATGTAAAAATTGCATTCTCTGCAATGATACCAACGATCATAATCAACCCTGTATAGCTGCCTACATTTAATGGAGTATGCGTCAGGAATAATCCAAGATAACTTCCTGCGATTCCCAATATTGAAATGATGAGAATAAGAGTGGCAATCTTAACATCTTTGAATAGGAATAATATTACAGTAAAGACAAGCAGGCTTGATGCTATTAATATTGATAAAAGCTCTTTAAACGATTGTTGTTGCTCTGCATAAGCACCTCCATATTCAATATAAAAGCCTGCGGGTAAATTCAATTGCCTGTTTACCTGTTGCTGTATATTTTTAATTACAGTTCCCAATCCGCCACTTTCAAGCCTTGCCGTAACTACACCCATCGTCTGAAGATTTTCTCTTTCCACCTGTGCCTCACCGGTAGTTAGTTTTACTGAAGCAAGTTCATTAAGTAATTTTAATTTTCCATCCGGCAAAAAAATGGGCAACTGGTTAATACCCTGGAGGCTTATAGTCCTGCTACCAGGGTAAACGATCCTTATATTTGAAACCTGCTCTTTATCCCTGATCGTATTACTGACAACACCTTCCATGGCAGTCTGCAATTGGGTTTGAAGATCCTGCGCCGTCATACCGAATTGAGCAAGCTTTGAATTATCAGGCTGAATACTAATGGATGGGCCGGCAAGTATGATCCCATTCGAAATATCTGCGGTTCCTTTTACTGTACCTGTTATATCCGCTACTTTACGACTTAGCTCCTGAATTTTTTCAGTATTATCTCCGAAAATCTTTATTTCTATCGGTTGCACAGAACTCATCAGGTCGCCAAGCATATCTCCTATGACCTGACCGAAATCTATTCTTAATGCCGGCTGGCTATTTTCAATTTTGGTCCTGATTTCATTGATCACTTCATCGGAAGTTTTTTCTCTTTTTTTCTTTAACTGGATCAGGTAATCTCCGGTGTTTGGTTCCGTAATAAAAAATCCCATTTGAGTCCCTGTTCTTCTGGAATATGCATCTACTTCGGGAATTTTTGTGATTATCTTTTCTGCTTCCTTCAACATGCGGTCTGTTTCGGCTAGTGATGTTCCAGGCGGTGATGCATAATCCAATACAATACTTCCCTCATCCATTTCAGGGAGAAAGCCTGTTTCTAAAAGCGGCAGTATTAGAATAATGGAAAAAATCAATCCTGCCATTATTAAAAAGCCAATTACAGGTTTGTGAATAAAGAAAGATACCCAGGCTTGTTTTTTAACAGCCCGGATCTCTTGCCTCATTTTTATAATTGGTTTTTCTTTTCTACTTTTTGTCAGCAACAAATAAATAACAGGGAGCCCAAGCCATGTTACAAAGAATGAACAAAGCAATGTGATGATCATTGTATCTGTCATTACTTTGAAATAAGCACCCGCCACCCCACTCATTAAAACGAATGGTATGAAGATCACCATCGTACTCAGGGATGAACCAACCATCGCGGGGAACAAATAATGAATGGCTTTCTGCACAACACTTGTAGTTGCTTCATCGGGATGTTCTTCGTGAGAGCGATGAATTTGCTCCATGACTACAATTGCATCATCAATGATCAGCCCAATAGCTGCTGCAATGGCGCCAAGTGTCATTATATTCAATGTAAAGCCTATTGCATACATGACGATCAAAGTGAGTGATAGGGTAACCGGTATCGTTATGAGTATGGTTGTGCTTGCTTTTAAAGAACGAAGAAAAATAATGGCAACAATTATTGCGAGTGCCAATCCGATCCATAAACTATCGGTAACACTTTTAATGGAGTCCTGCACAAAATCCGCCTGGTTATAATAAGGTACAATCGCAACTCCCTTCGGCAGCAAGGCTTTGAGTTCAGCAATCTTCTTTTGCATATCAGCAGCTACCGTTACCAGGTTGCTGTTAGGTTGTTTGATAATTGCAACTAAAATTCCTTCATGGCCATTGGCATTTATTTTTATATTTTCTACTGCTTCTTTTATTTGCACATCAGCAATGTCTTTTAATTGAATGATCCTTTTACTATTATTTGCAATAATCACATTTTCCAGCTCAGTAATCGTATTTACTGTAGCATCAGTAACGGTGAGGTATAAAAAATGATAGTCGGATAAATAACCATTTGATTTAATAAAATTCGTTTGAGCAAGTGCATTGCCAAGCATAGCTGCTGTAATTCCAAGTGTACTCATCTTTTGAGGATCGGGCATTACCCAATATTCTTTATCCTTCCCTCCTATGATACGTACTTCCGATACACCTGCAACCTGAGACAAGAATGGTTTGATTGTATATAAAGCAAGTTGTTTTAATTCAATGGGTGATTTATTATGGCTTTCCAATGAATAGCCCATTACAGGTAAAATAGAAGGATTCATTTTCTCAACAGTTACCTGCACATCGGGTGGTAGTAAATTTTTTACTTCATTGATCTTTGATTCAATTCTTTGCTGGCTGATATCAATATCAGATTTCCAATCGATAAAGGCAGATATTTCGCATGTACCCCTACTCGTTGTACTCCTGATCAGTTTGAGATCAGGCACTTGTTTTATAGCGGCTTCCAATGGCCTTGTAACAGTAACCATCATTTTGCTTGCAGGCTGAAGCCCGGCATCAGCAATGATTTTTATTTTAGGAAAACTAATCTCAGGAAATAAAGCGGTTTGAAGATGCTGATAACTAAATAATCCGCCAATGATGATCAGGATCAGCATTGCCAGGAGTGGATGTTTATGTGAGATGAAGAAGTTCTTCAAAATGTTTTTTTATAATGTTTGTTGGCCTCTCCCCAACCCCTCTTCTTCGGAAGAAAGGGGCTTAGTTCCAGGGACAAGTACGGAAGCCTATTAATAAATTATTTGTCACTTACTATTTTCACTCTTGCAGTATCAGGTAAACCATAATTTCCGGTAAGGAGAATTTTGTCAGTGCCTGAAAATACCGGTGAAACAATTTCAATGTTGCCCGCTGCCTCCATTCCTTTTTTAATTACAACTTTAACGGCCATGCTATCATTGATCATTTTCATGATCCAGAAATTTGATTGCGCTTCGTCTGTAATCACAGCTTCCTTTGGCAAATAGTATGCATGCGTATTTGCATTTTTCACCAGCCGTACTTTAGCAATTAAATTTTCGGGAATAACATGGTTTGCATTTATTTTTAAAATCACTCTTTGTGTTTGTGAAGCGGAATCCATTGAAGGCATACTACCGGCAACGAATGCAGGTATATTTTCTCCACCGGGCAGCATTAGCAGAACAGAATCTTTTCCAATTATATAAGGACGCATTTCGTAAGGCATATCAAGCAGGAAAATAAAACTCTTTGTATCTGTTACCACTGCAAGTTGCTCGCCTTCCTGTATATAATCTCCCGGCTGGTGATTTATTTCTGAAATGAATCCTGTACCATTTGATCGGATTGCATTTACACCACTAAACCTGAATGAAGAATCCAATATGCTAATCGTATTGCCAATGCTTTGCGCCTCTTTGGTTTTAATTGCAAACATTGCCTGGCCCTTGTTTACAAATTTGTTTAGCTGCATGCCAGAAGTTTGCAGGTAGCCAGTAATGTTAGATCTTATGATCCATTTTTGCTGGTAAACAGAAGTGGCGTTTAATTCGACGTATTCTTCTATTGGGCCGCTATTGATAGTAATGACTGTAACAGGTGTAACAGGTTCTGAAGTTTCTTCAATAGTTGATTCAGTGTTGTTTTTTTGATTACAGGATGAAAGGAGCATTGTGCTTAGTAACATTGTGCAAAACCTCAGCCCAAACCCACTCCGAAGGAGAGAGGCAAGTATTTCCGAAAAGAATCTTTGTAGAAAAAAGTTTGTTTCTAATTTCACATCTCGCCCTGGCCTGGTGTTTTCACCAGCCAGCCAGGGTGACGATATGGTTTGTCCGCACCATACTACCGGCTGGTGAAAACACCAGGCCAGGGCATTAAAGAACCTTAGTATAAAAAATGTTGCTTTTAATTTCACATCTAAATTTATTTTTATTTACCTGTTCCAGTAATTGATTTGATTAATGATCTGTAATCTATTGATGGTATTTTCATTTATTAAATTTTTTACATTCAGGTAATTATTCAGGGAAAGTATGTAATCATATATCCGCACATCACCTGTTTGGAGGAGTTTTTGATTCACAGTAATTAGTGTTTGTATATATTTTAATTGCTCGTTTATATCAACAATAAGTTCATTGGTTGCCTTTAATTGCTGATTTAGCTGAAACAATTGCTGGGTATATTGATCTGCAAAGAATTTTTTATTAGACAGCCTTGTGTTTTCCTGCATGTCAATCTTGCTATACTTTAACCGTTTTTGTTTCCCGTCATATAAAGGTATTAAGAGGTTGAATCCTACACTTGCTCCAAAATTTTTATAGGGCAGGTATTCAAGACTGGAATTGTATCCTGCATCAGCGAATACATTTAGTTTTGGACGATATGTGATATCAATTATACTTTTATCACTTACCAGCTTCAGGCTATCAATCTCATATTTTTTAAAAAAAACGGATTGATCAATAGAAGGTAAATTATTAATTGTCAAACCCGGATCTTCAATCTCCGGTTGTGATGTATCGCTGATACCGGCTACATAATTCAACAAAGAATAATCATTTTTATATTGTATCAGCTGTTGTTTTAGTTTAAATTCATTTTGCTGAAGGCTGACATAAAAACTTAAATAATCAACCTGTCGATAGACATTTTTTTCAGTGAGCTTCTTTAATATTGTTTCCTGTTTGATTAAAACTTCCTGCATTTCCCTGCTGAAGTTAACCTGGAGCAAATCGCCATAAGTTGTGATGTATTGACTAATGACCGATTTTTTAAGGTCCTGTTCTGAAACTGCAATACTGTTTTTTAATGAGGTACTTAGCAATTGTAAATTGACAAATTGTATTTTGTTTGCCTTTCCATTCATCAACGATTTATTTACGCCAATTAGTGCATTTATATTTGCTCCGTTTGTAATTGCTTTATCATATCCATAACCATTTACAACCGGCGCATACATATTATTACTGGTGAAAGAAACCTGTGGGCGTTGTTCGGCAAGTATCAATAAACTATCTAACCGGTTACTACTTACCTGGTTTTGCAGATCCTTAATAAGCGGACTATTTGTTATTGACTGTCCAATAAAAAAATCCAATCCCCTTTGTTGTGAAAATGAGATCAGTACGTTGAAGGAGAAAAATAATATTAAAAGGACACGCGTCATTACCGTTTCTTGTTTCTCGTTTCTCGTTTCTCGTTTTCCGTTTTCCGTTTTCCGTTTTCCGTTTTCCGTTTTCCGTTTTCCGTTTTTATTAACCCAGTAATTTCTAGAAAAGCATAAACTATCATATCGAATCAACGAGAAACCAGAAACGAGAAACGATGTATTCATTTACTTATCACTAATATTTGAAATGTACCCGCTTTCATTTTTGCCCTTCTTTCCCCCTGCAGCAATGGTTCAAATTCTGCTGTGGGTAGATAAATTATATGTGTCGCCTCATCCAACGCAATCGTTCTTGCTCCTTTTTTGGTTTCAACATTTTCTACAACAGAAAATTTACCGGATTTATCTTCATTGATGATCGTCATGTTTCCTTCACCGTTAGCTGTGTAAATATTTTTTGTGACTGGATCGAATGCAACGCCATCACATCCATCCCCAATGGGAAGTGTGGTAACAATTCTGCCGTCGGCAGCATCAAGCACAACCAGTAATTTATCACAACCCGCAAACAATCTATTATTAGCCTTATCAAAAGCAAGACCTGTTGGCTCTTCTGCAGGCGAAAGACCCCAGTGAGCCATGACTGTTTTTGTTTTGATATCAATTTCAACGATCTCATTTTTATCTTCGATATTTACATAGATCTTTCCCTTACCATTACTTACAGCTGTTTCTGGTTTTCCTCCAACATCAATACTATCTATAACTTTATCCTGCACCGGGTCGATGAAACTTATATTCTTACCACGGCCATTACAGGTAATGATCGTTTTAGAAAAAGATTCATAAAAAATAGCATCCGGATTTTGGCCAGCCGGAATTTGAGCCAGCACTTTATTTGTATTCATATCAAATACGGTAACGTTATTAAGCCGGCCATTACTGGTAAAGCCTTTTTTATTTGCAACATCAAATGCAATTCCATGTACACCTGTTGTATTCTCAATTATTGCAACAGAATCCCCCGTCTTTTTATTCAATACATTTACCTGGGTACCATGACTAACATATAACCAATCATTTACTGGCCCTACCTGGAGATAATCCCATCCGCCTGAACTGGCAATATGAAAGGTATTGATAAGATGCATCCCGTTTTTTTGAGCATGTGCATTTTTTAAAGAAATGATACTGATAAAAAATACGAGTGAGATGATTTTTTTATTCATGAGAATTAATTTGGAAATTTGGTGATTTGATAATTTGGAAATGAAAATCTATTTTTAAATTACAACACTGTCAGGTTGACTAAACTCTAATCATCTCATTTTCAAATTACCAAATTATCAAATTAGTCTTTCGTTTGTTTAATAAATTTTCCATTTGTATCAAATATAAGATCCATACCAGATACTTCCGCTTCATAAGTTACAGTACCATCTGCTTTTATGATCTTTGCTCCTTCTTTGATCGTTTTATCTTTATAATGTTCCTTTATATAAGCCAATACAGTTGAAGGCAATTCGGTTATTTTGATAGCTGTTTCAGTTTCTATAATATTCCCGTTAGGATCTATAATGACAGACATCGTTTGCCCGTTTTGCTTAAAGTTAGCTTCATAATTGTATTTTTCTTTTTCCCATTTAGGAATGATATCCGGATATTTTTTTACAAATGAAAACTTTACTGCGACCGGAACTTTAGACCCTTCTATCTTTTGGGCACTGGCAGAAAATACGGAAGAAGTTATGAGTAACAGGATTACGAATACTTTCATGATTGTTTGTACGATTTAAATTAAAAAGTAAACCTAGTAGGAGATTCTGAAGAAAAACTGTAGTAGTAAGAAGTTGTAATGTTAATGAAGTTGATGTGTTGGACCATTTAAACTATTTAGTAGCCTGGTTATGTTTGGAGTTAAAAATTAATTTTCAAAATACAACGTACCATTTTCAATATTCAGGGTATACTTTGGTTGGGCACACGTGATTATTAGTGGCATTTTTTTTTCCACAGAGGAAAAAGAGTTTTTATATGGAATTTCACAGCGTTTTTTTATTATTAAAAGTAACTCCATAAAACTCATTCTTAAACTCCTTCTTCCTCTGTGGTAAAAAAAACAGCCAAAGATTAAATAGCCTGCGCAATGAAAATCGCACATCGTATTTTGAAAATTAAATCAGAGGTCACACCACATTGATTAAAAAAGAATACTGAATTCATGCCTGCCATCATAAAATAAATATTGTATGGTATAACCTGAATCATTGCATATTTGTTTGACAATAGAAAGACCAAGTCCGTTTCCAGGTTGTTTTGTTTCACTATGACGGTAAAATCTTTGAAATATTTGTTTCTCATTCAAAGCGGGAATGGCTGAAGTGTTTGATACGATGAGTATTTTATTTTCAAGGCTGATAAATACTTCACCCTGTTCAACATTATAACGAATTGAATTGTGCAACAAATTGCTCAATAAAATATCAAGCAGTAATTTACTGCAATTGATATTTGCCGGATGAATATTTGTTTTTACATTAAGTTTCCTGGCAGCGATCAATTCATCAAACTGGAATAGTTTTTCTTTAACAGCACTATCAAGTGAAATATTTTCTATGTCATTGAACTGGTTATTTTCAATCCGGGTGAGCAATAAAAGTGACTGGTTCATTTTAGCTAACTTTTCCAATGCATTGTAGATGGCTTGTAATTGCTCCATCTGCTGTTCATTGATATTCTCTCCCTGTATCAGCAAATCAAGTTTTGAATTAATGATCGCTAAGGGAGTTTGCATTTCATGAGAAGCGTTCTCTGTAAATTTCTTCAACGTTTCATATTCCTGACTAACGTGACCTGCCATAATACTAACAGCACGGTTTAATTCATTAAATTCATTGATACGGGTTTGTTCAAGTGCTAATTTATTTTTTCCTGAAAGATCAAATTGCTTTAACTGAAATAATGTTGAATTAAATGGTTTCCACAATCGTCTTAATACAAACCTGTTTATAATAAATAAGATGAGTAATAATAAAACCACTACTACCAATGTAATACCAAGGATCAACTTAATAACATCTTCTGTTTCTTCCTGTGATCTGATCACATATATATCATAATTTTTTCCACTCACTACCAATGGAAATACTAACTGGCGGCTTGTAATAGATTCATTGTCTTCTTTTGAATAAAGCTCGATCGTACTTAGTTTACGGGCACTACCTTTAAATACGTCCTTATATATTACCTGCTGGTCGCTTGAATTTGATGGATCAGGTAAACTACCATTCTTTTTTGCATAATCAATAACTTCATGTTCTTCCTCTGCAATCGCATCATCTAATTCTGTAACTAAAATATAATGGATCATAAAATAATAACAACCACTACTAAGCAATACCACGATAATAGTAGCGAGAATATTCGCCCGGTAATATTTAGAAAGTAATTTCATTAATCAGTGAATTTATAACCCATCCCATAAACAGATCTTAGATAATCTCCGCTTCCACTTTCCTGCATTTTTTTACGAAGATTTTTTATATGCGTATAAATAAAATCAATGCTCCCGTTTATTTCATCGCCCCACAAATGTTCAGCAATGGCATTTTTTGAAATAACTTTTCGTTTATTGCTTATAAAATATAGTAATAATTCATACTCTTTTTTTGTAAGTTCAAAGGAATGGTCATTAACAGATACCAATTTCGCTTGTGTATCTATTGATATTTCATTAAAGCGTATAATATTATTGCCTGAAAAATTGCGGCGCCGGATAATAGCTGCGATCCTTGCACTCAATTCCGAAAGATGAAAAGGTTTTGGCAGGTAATCATCTGCACCCAACTTAAGGCCCAGTATCTTATCCTCAATTGAATTTTTTGCAGAAATGATCAATACACCGTCCGTTTTATTATTTGCCTTGAGTTCTTTTAAAATACTGAGGCCGTTGCCTCCGGGTAATGTGATATCAAGGAGAATACAATCATAATCATAGGAGTCCGTCTTTTCCAATGCCGTTTTATAATCAGTAGCCATCTCGCATATATACTCTTCCCCTTTCAGGTAGGTTGCAATGCTCCTCGCTAATTCTTTTTCATCTTCAATGATCAATATTTTCAATACAAAAAATTTTATTAAAGGAAGATATCAATTTTGAAGCAAAGTTGAAGAGATATCCGAAAAATGCAAATTAAATCAATCGTTCAGAATTTCTTCAGAGTTGGAATATAATTTCATGCTTTTGTATCTGTTTCCATACGACAATAATTAATAACTCCATTACGTGAAAAAAAAACTACTCATTGTATTTACTTTATTTTTTATTACCCTTGCTCAGGCTCAAAACATCATGATCATTAATGGTATTCATGATACGGCTGTTGCCGTTAAATATGAAACTGAAAAACCCAAAGCATTTTCTTTTCTCACTCATGTTCCCAATGACTTATTTCAAATAACCAAAAGCCCTTTTCAAAAAAAGAATTTAAAAAACCTTATTGTTATAACAGGCGTAAGTACGGCATTGATCATTGCAGATCAAGCTATTTACAATGCTGTTAAAAAGTTTTCCGGGAAAATCCATTTTCATTCTGCGGAGAAAAATAAAACAATATGGAGCGTCAAAACGGGCAAAACGGAAACTGTTTTATTGAAAGCCCCCCGAAACCTCAACACAGGTTTTTATAATCTCGGCCAGGGATTTACAACATTGATTGTGGCTGCGGGAATGTATGTAAATGGTAAAATATCAAAAAACAATCTCTCATTACAAACAGCTTCTGATCTTACTGAATCATTTATAAGTTTGGGCATCGTCACCCAGCTATTAAAATATGCAACGGGAAGAGAAGATCCAGGTGTTGCCAGTAAAAAGAATGGTGCCTGGCACCCATTTCCGTCATGGTCTGCTTTTCAAAATAAAAAAACACATTATGATGCTTTTCCTTCCGGCCATCTTTCAACATTGATGGCGGCAGTAACAATATTAGCAAATAATTATCCTCACAGCAGGCTGATAAAACCAATAGGATATACCCTTGCTGCATTAACCAGTTTGTGTATGATCAATAATGGCGTGCATTGGGCAGGCGATTATCCACTTGCAATAGGGCTGGGTTACCTGGCAGGAAATATTATTACATCCCGGCATAATCATACATTAAAAAAGGAGAAACCGGTTTTATAATATCTATAAAAATTCATAGGAATGATTATTACAGCATTCTTCAGTTTTTCTACAGAATCACATTTAATATTTACGAATTAAATGAAATCCAAATAAAATATTTACTGGCATGCCGTTGCTACTGAATTTAAAACAGTATATTAACTTTTAAAGAAACCTATATCTTAAAATTCAATTCTTATGAGAAAGATCAGCATCATTTATGCGTCGTTTTTATTTTTGATTTTATCATGTAATAAAGAAAGTAATCCTTTATCATCTCCGGACACACAACAAACGATTGCAAAGAGCACTCAAAGATCTGCCGTAGTTGAAACAACCGTTATCGAAAATTTTGAAACAGGTTCCAAACCAAGTTATACAACCGGAAACGTAAGCCTTGCTACCGGTTCATGGACTTTGAATGATGCATTGCTTGGCAATACCAGTTCTGATAAAAAAAATGGTTCGCAATCTGTGCGTATGCGAAACAGTGGAATACTCTCCAACAATTTTGATTTTACAACAGGTGTTTCAACCGTTAGTATATCACATGCCATTTATGGAACCGATGCTGCCAGTACCTGGCAACTTTGGTATAGCAGCAATGGCGGTTCAAGCTATACACAATCTGGTGCCACTATAACAACCTCCAGTTCTGCATTGCAGGTAGCCAGTTTTACAATTAACATCACTGGCAATGTCCGTTTCCAGGTTCGTAAAACAGATGGAAGTACTAACAGAATTAATTTTGATGATTTCTCTGTGACCTCATACAGCGGCAGTGTAACAGCTCCTGCTCTTTCGGCCATTTCACCAGGTTCGGCAATTGCAGGTAGTGCTGCGTTTACCATTACAGCTACCGGAACAGACTTTACAAGTAGTTCTGTCATTAACTGGAACCATGCAGCTCTTACGACTACTTATGTTAATGCTACTTCTCTAACTGCCGTAGTTCCGGCTTCTAATATTGCCAGCGTTGGTACAGATAGCATTACTGTTTCTACAAGTGGTGCGGGCATCACTACTGCCAGGGCATTTTTTGTACAAAGTACACCCGCTCCTGTTTTGAGTTCTGTTTCACCGAATACAGTTATTGCCGGTGGATCTGCGTTTACACTTACCGTTATAGGAAATAATTTTACCAATAATTCAGTTGTCAACTGGAATAATGCTGCACTTGTTACAACTTATATAAGCACCACAAGTTTAACGGTGGCCGTTCCTGCAATAAATATTAATGCGCCGGGAACAGCAAGCATTACCATTACTAACGGAACAAATGTTTCTTCACCGGTTATTTTAACGATCACAACGCAAACAAGTGGAACGAAGAAATTTTTATTTGATGCAACAAAGGCTGAAACTTCGGGCAATGGCGATTGGGTGATTGATGAAGACAACAGTCCGCAAAGAGTTCCAACCCCTGCGCAATCAACCATCACTTCATCTACTTCTGAAACTTATTGGAAAGGAGCATTATCAAGTTGGGGCATTGCATTGGTGAAGTCGGGCAATTTTGTAGAAACATTACCATCGGGAACTGCGATCTCCTATGGCAATAGTTCAAATGCACAGGATCTTTCTCACTATGATGTATTTGTTGTTGATGAACCAAATACGCGTTTTACTGCTGTAGAAAAAACGGCTATACTCAATTTTGTAAGAAATGGTGGCGGCCTTTTTATGATATCTGACCATACGGTATCTGACCGTAACAATGATGGATGGGATTCACCTGATATCTGGAATGACCTGATGACAAATAATACGGTACAAAATAATCCGTTTGGTTTTAGCATCGACCTTACCAACATTTCACAAATATCAACCAATGTGCTCACCAACAGCAGCAATAACCCGATACTGCATGGTATAAAAGGTGTAGTAACAAAATTGCAATTCAATAACGGTGCTACTTTAAGTTTACAACCTTCAGTAAATAGTACAGTACAAGGATTGATATGGCAAAATACTTATGCGCAAGGCAATACACATGTAATGGCAGCTTCATCAACTTTTGGGAATGGTCGTGTATTTGTTGTGACCGACAGTTCGCCGATGGATGATGGCACAGGCGCTTCTGGCAATACACTTTATGTAAGCTGGCCATTATACAGCCATACACAATTATTCATGAATGCATCAACATCGCTGGCTAAGCTTCAATAAAAGATCAAAAAACTATAGAAGATTCCTGGTGCTAAATTGGCGTTAACATTTAATCGCATGCATTGAAAAATACCGAACCTGCTTTTATACTTGCGTATTTAAAGGAATTGAATTTAAAACCAGGTACCGTTTTCAAAGCTTTGATCAAACTCAATTTTAATGCACAGATCAAAGAATTTGAAGACCGTGTTATCATTAAGTTGCATAAAAATTATTTTGAATTAGACCTGTTGCATAATCAAGACAATATATATTTATTAAGGGCATTTGATAGCAGGGTTGATATTTTTACGATTACCAAACCTTCCACCCTAAACGTAGCAGGCATAACACGAAATTATAGTTATAAAGCAAGCATTACTCCTTATGATCCTCAAACTTAAATTCACAATATATTACGAGCCCAGGCTCTGATAGAAAATCTCAAAGCTTATACATAAATGGGTTTGCGGTTTTTCTAATTAATTCTAAATTGTGCAGATAGTTAGATTGAAAAGCCGCAAATTGTTGTCCGCTTATACTATATACAATGAAAGACTGCTTATAGTATAAAAATATTCTTTGACTCTTTTGAAAATATCTATTTTGCTTTACGTGAGATGGGGCTTCGGTTTCGCACAAAGCAAAAAAAGAAAAGCAAAGATCGCAATGCCAACTATCAGAAACCAGAAAGATTTTGTGCTTAATCTGACTAATTCTAAACTTTGAATTCAAAACCCTCTTTAGATTATTTTGTAGTTTTTAATATTTAAAATGCAGATTTTCTATTTTTTAGACAAAACTTTCTTATTATTAGCAATTAAACCTATTTTGCTTTAGTTTTACAGTTCTATTCCGTTTTTCCTTCTCAAAAACCAACCCTAATATATCTACGTTAATCTGTTGGTTTTCTTTAGCCAACCTACCATTGTCCAAAAATCTGTTTAACCGATCGTTATTATTATTCAATAAGCCTTAATGTTTTTAGAGGCTGTTGTGTAATTATATAGCATTGATATTAATGCTCATTAACCAGGGATTCAACTCAATTTAAAATTTATGAGAAAAGTACTTTACACGAATTTAAAAAAGGCATTGGTGCTGGCACTTCTTTTTTGTGGCAGCAATGCTCTTAGTCAAAACCCAGCCTACCAGATAACTTCTACGGTTGGAGGATTTGTAGCACCGCAAATGACGCAGGCTCAACGCACTGCTATTACAGCTACCAGTGTAAAAGGTACCCTGGTATATCAAACAGATGTTACGCAAGGTTATTACTATTATGATGGTGCAGCCTGGAAACTAATCAATGACGCAACCGGCCTTACAGGCATCATACCTGTTGCCAACGGAGGGACCGGTATCTCAAATATTCCTTTGAATAATCTTATATATGGTAACGGTACATCCGCTGTAAGTTTATTGGCGCCATCTGGTACCACCGGAACAATATTAATGAATACAGCAGCCGGTGCACCGACTTGGAAGACACTGACTACCCTACCCGCAACATCGGGTATTTTACCAATAGCAAATGGGGGTACCAATACATCTACCATTGGTGCAGCAGGTGCAGTAATATATTCTACGGGCACACAACAGGCATCAACTGCGGTTGGCACTGCGGGACAGTTTTTAGTTTCTAACGGAGCGGCTGCACCGGGGTTTGGACTGCTGGGGCAAAGCGCAGCTACTGCCTACGGCACCGCCGGTGGAACACTTTCGAGCGCAACGGGTGCCGGAACTTTCTATACCCTGCCAGGATTAACGCAAACTATAACGGTTCCGGCTAACGCCGTTGTCAAAATTTCATCTGATGGTGGAATACTTGCAGCGGTGACCGGAGGAAATGCTTTTATAGATGTGGCAATACAGGTTGACGGAGCTTTTCCTGCAAACGGCGGCTATCAACGCCTTACATGCCCTGCTAATACCTTTGCGTTCTGGAGTTTTTCGGAAGCTTTGACACTCAGTGCAATGCCCCATACCATAAGAATAGTTGCAGCATGGAGCAGCGGAAATTCAGCAACGATAAACGGTGACGGTAGCAGTGTATTGCAAGGTGAACTAACAGTAACGGTCATTAAACAATAAAATTTGTATATGAAAAAAATATTTATAACATTGATACATGTTTTATTGTTTTCGTGCCTTTATGCTCAAACTAATTCTAAAAGTTCAGAGAGTAAAGTACATACATCTACCCCATTGGTTGAACTGGCATCAGTTAATAATTCAGTCGTAACTGATCCGCGGATACTAAAGGGCCCTAAAATAATGAGCAATAGTCCGATACCTAAAGCCGATCCGGCAAGGGAAGAAATGGCAAAAAAAAAACAGCCAGGAACTATAAAAGAATTCAAAAAAAATTAAGGTGATTTTAGTTGGTAGCGCATTTTATATTTTAATATTATTATCATGGCATTTTATACAAACAGGTATTTAAACATAACAAGAAGACGAACATTGAGATTGTCTCAAAGTTGTTTGTATGTGGCTGTCCTTTTATTTCTTTTTTGTAATGATGCTAAAGCCCAGGTGACAGATATTGCAAATAGCGCAGTCGTTACAATTGCTGTTTCAGCGACTGCTACTACTCCTGGTGATATGAATATTGCTGCCGGCGGCGCAATCAATAACAGTGGCAGTATTCAATTGGCAGGCAACTGGACCAACAATGGAACATTTACTGATGCAAGCGGTACCGTTACTTTTAATGCAACAACAAGTGGTAAAACAATAGGCGGTTTACTTACTGGTTCCAATAAATTTTATAACCTGGTGTTTAATGGTGTTGGTGGTGCCTGGTCATTTAGCAATGATGCAGAAGCCGGTGCTGATCTTTCACTCACAAATGGTATTGTAACGGCACCTGCTGTTTTAACGCTTGATAAAAACCTAACGCAAACGAATGGCAGCTTTGTTCACAACAGTGGTTTGGTAGTATTCAATGGAAGCGTGGCCCAATCGTATTCAGCTATTAATCCCCTTACTTTTTATAGTCTTACCAACAATAATACTTTTGGATTACCTGGTTTATCAATTATCAGTGACCTGGTAATAGAAAATGAACTCAGATTAAATTCACTTTCAAAATTGAGCCTTGTTTCAGGTAACATAACATTAAGCTCTGCAGGAGCCAATACTGCTGATGTTGCAGCAATTCCCAATGAAGCAAATATCGTTACTTATGGTTCAGGCAGGTTCATTGTAGAACGATATATTCCCACAGGTGTAACACATGGAAAAAGCTGGCAATTACTTGCAGCACCTACATCGGGGCAAACCATTAATCAATCGTGGATGGAAGGAGCTGCAACTCCCAATGCTAACCCAAACTTATTGCATGGAACACAAATAACGGGTACAACCGGTACCGCAGGTGGGTTTGATGCAACGTCAACTGTTCCTGCAATGAAATATTTTGTACCAGCATCCAATACCTGGGCAGAGGTTGGAAATCCAACAACTACACAGGTTAATAATTCACAGGGTTATTTTCTTTTTGTAAGAGGCGATCGTACGGTCATCAATTTTTCTGGTGCCAATAGTAGTCCGTTACCTACAACTTTACGCACAAAAGGTAGCATACAAATAGGCACTATTTCAAGCCCGGCAGTTAGTGCTGGTTTATTTCAATGTGTGGCAAACCCTTATCCATCTGCCATTGATTTCAATGTCATCAGCAGGAGCGGCGGCGTAGATCCTAATTTTTATTTATTTGATCCTACCCTATACGGATCATATGGATATGGCGGTTATCAAACCATTACTGCTGCAACAGGTTACCTAGCAACTCCTGGAAATTTAGCAACTACCAGTACAATTTATAATACAACAGACCCTTATAATAATATCCAGTCAGGTGCCGCATTTCTAGTAAGGGCAACCGGAACGGGTGGTACGCTTGATTTTGCAGAAGCAAACAAAGTAAGTGGCAGCACATTGGCAAACCGCATTAGGCCAACAGTTACTAATACACGTTTCTCCATGTTAAGCACCAACCTGCTTTATATAGTAAATGGTCAAACAAAACTTGCAGATGGAAACAGGGTCGTATTCAGCAACTACTACCGTAACCGGGTAGATGCTGATGATGCAGTAAAACTGACTAACAGTTCTGAAAACTTTGGGTTACTAAGAAATGGCACTTCACTATCGGTTGAAGCGAGATCTGCCATTCAAAGCAATGACACACTTTATTACAATATGTCAGGCGTGCACCAGGGTGCTTACAAACTGATGTTCATACCCCAAAATATTACAGCAGGCGTTACAGGAATATTGGTAGATAAATTTTTAAATACCAGGTCAGCCGTAATCTTAACTGATACTGCATATGCAGACATATCTGTAACATCCAACGCAGCTTCTGCAGCAGCTGACAGGTTCCTGCTTATATTCCGTTATGTAAAAGACATATTGCAAACAACCGATATAAAAATATCGGCTATACCTAACAGTGATCATGGAACAAAGATCAAATGGCAGGTAACAAATGGACAGGATATAAAAGGTTATGTTGTTGAAAGAAGTTCAGATGGGCACAATTTTAATTCAATCAATAATACAATTGCCAGTAAAAATACTTTGTTTGAACACGATGACCAGCTACCGTTGCAGGGAGACAATTTTTACAGGATAAAAGCTACAGACAACAAGGGTGTTGTTCAATATAGCAATGTTGTAAAAACAGCAGCGCCAAATGAAAATACAGGTATCACAATTTATCCAAATCCAATACAAGGAAGAAAATTGCAGGTACAGTTTAATAATGAAATAGCTGGAACTTACCTGATGGAACTGGTTGATAAATCAGGAAAGGTTGTTTATAAAGGAAGTGTAGTAATAAACGGCGTTAGTATTATAAAAACAATTGTATTAAATCCTTCAATTTCAGCTGGTAGTTACCAAGTGAGGATATTAAACATGAATGGTAAGAAAGAGACCTTCCAAATAGTTATTCCATAGACTTACAATGGCAAACTAAAAAATATTATTCCAGGCGAAATTCTTTCAGAAACGTTCTCATACTGTTTAATATAACTGCTTATAAACTTGTGAAGGAAATATCGTAAAAAGAATTTCCGGGATCATCAAAGGAAAGAGAAAAATTACTGCCGTTAAGGCGTAAATGCTTAGTAAATACTTTGGTAATTCTGCGAAATTCCGGCTTGGCTTACAAGACGATTTTGATATAGAAGAAGAAATTGCTACTAAGGGTTTGATATTAAAATCTATAAAATCATTAAAAACAAATGTTGCTTAATTGATCATTACAAATCATTTTCACAATTTGAATGGATTATTATATTCGCAACCTTAATTTCTGTTTTGTTCTTCGTTTGTTTACTAATAAATATCGTTTAGCATATTTTGTTCTGTGGAAATAATTCGCACGAAAAAAATTTATATTTTCTGAATGGGTGTTTCATAGAAACGCATGTAGCTATTTAGTTTCATTAAAAAGGAAGTATCATTAAATAAAGGAGCATCAATCATTTCTTTAAATGAACCGAAATTGAGACTTATTACTCCTAATCCGACTCCTAATAAATATATTTTTCATCCAATTCAGTATGAAAAGTAGCTAATAATTTTCTTTGCGCCTCTAAAAGTGTTTCCTTCCGATCCTGTATTTCCTGGTTTTGAATGTAACGAATTACATTGTGCATTTGCAAACAGTATATTCAAAAAAACTATTTTGAAATATTATAATGCCAATTAGAAATTTAAGCTGTACCAACAAAAAATGTCAGGCTGAGCTGTCGAAGGAGGGTTTATAAGGAAAATCGCCTTCGATAAACTCAGGCTGACAGAAAAGCATTCATTTCTAATTGATATAAAATGCAAAAAAGACAAAGTAAAAGGCAACACAATAAGTGCTGCCTTTTACTTTGTCTTTACCGCTATAATCTTAATTAATTAGGGTCTGCTGATTATGTCACCCGCCACATTTCATTCAAAATGGATC
>JBDTLP010000025.1:0-49045 GCA_039934735.1 Ferruginibacter sp.
GTTTCTGTAAATTCTTTTATTGAGTTTAATAATTCCTGTACGTTCTCGTAGCGTGCAAGCCCTTCCGTTGTTTTATCGTTGAATAGCTCTTTTACAATATTGGTGCTTTTACCAACAATGATGGCAAGGTCATACGCATTCTTTTTTTCTAATTCGCTTTGAAACATTTTTATGGATGTAACAAATCCATCCAAAGCTTCCAGGGTACCACTTCTAAATCCATACAATGATGCATTTGAAATAATATCCCAAACACTCATATTATTGTCATTGGCATATAGAACTGCTTTATCAATCGTTGTTTTACCAATTCCTCTTGCAGGAAAATTAATAATACGTTTTAATGCTTCTTCATCTTTTGGATTAACAACCAGGCGCAGGTAAGCAATAAAATCTTTTATTTCTTTTCGTTGATAAAAACTCATGCCGCCATAAATGCGATAAGTAATTCCCATGCGGCGCAATGACTCCTCAAAACTGCGGCTCTGCGCATTCGTTCTGTAAAGAATAGCAAAATCTTTATTAAAAAAATGATTGCGCAATTTTAATTCCTGGATCGTATCAGCAACCATTTTGCCTTCGTCATTGTCCGTCATCGTACGAACAAGTTTTATCTTTTCACCTTCGCTTTTATCGGTGAATAAGGTCTTTTGTATTTGCCCTTTGTTATTGCTGATGATCTCGTTGGCAACATCCAGTATATTTTTTGTACTGCGGTAATTCTGCTCAAGTTTTACAACCTTTACATCATCATAATCTTTTTCAAACTGTAAAATATTTTCAATCGTAGCTCCACGGAAACTATAAATACTTTGTGCATCATCACCAACCACGCAAACATTTTCATGCATGGCACCCAACAACTTTATGATCTCGTATTGTGATGTGTTTGTATCCTGGTACTCATCGATCATGATGTACTTGAATTTGCGTTGGTACTTGATCAATACCTCCGGAAAGTTTTTCAGCAGGATATACATTTTAAACAAGAGATCATCAAAATCCATGGCGCCATTTTTAAAACAACGTTTGGCATATGCATCATAAATCTTTGCAAGCATTGGCCTGTTCGATCTTGCATCTTCCTGTTGTAACATATAATCATTGGCATATTCTGCCGGCCCTATCAAACTATTTTTTGCTGAAGAAATGCGATTGTAAACGCCACTGGGTTTGTATTGTTTATCATCAAGATCCATTTCATTGATCACCGTTTTTAAAACGCTCTTTGCATCTTCGGTATCATAAATGGTAAAATTATTGGGAAATCCAAGCTTGGGCGCTTCGGTTCTTAATATCCTGGCAAATACACTGTGAAAAGTTCCAATGTATAAATTTCTAGCTTCGCTGTTGCCGAGTGTGCGTTCCACTCTTTCTTTCATTTCGGCTGCAGCTTTATTGGTAAATGTTAGGGCGAGTATATTAAATGCATCAATGCCATGCGCCGCCATTAAATGCGTGATCCTGGTTGTTAGCACTTTTGTTTTTCCACTTCCTGCACCCGCAATGATCATGATTGGGCCATCTTTGTGTAGCACAGCTTCCCGTTGCGGTTCGTTCAGTTCATCTAAATATTTTGACATTTTGCAAAGGTACGAATGATGAGAGTGGCGTTTGGAAACTGTGAAGAAAATATTTATTTAGTTGATTTGTTATTATTTGGTAAACCGTCGATAGGGTTTGCAACTGCTGTCGGGGTGTCAGCCTGCATCAAACTTGTATCCTTTTTCCGCTTGAATCAGTTTGTATAATATATACTGGTGCGTTATTTAAAACATCTTGTCTATTGCTATTATCAACCATTTCACTTACCGCATACATCCCGTGAAAAATATGAAACAATGCAAAAGCAGTAGCAGTGATGGAGGTTCCCCCGATTACTTTTGTTTTGTTGTTCATGGTGCTTATGTACTTAAAAAGAAGCCTCTCCCCTAACCCCTCTCCGAAGGAGAGGGACATAACATAAAGACCATTATGTTTTTATTTTTGCTTGCGCAAAAAAATTGCCACTGATTCACTGATTTCTTATGAAAATATTAGATATTCTATTACGCAATCTATCTGGTTTCTCCCCTTCGGGGAGATAGAGGGGCCGGGGGCTTTACCTCTTGCAAATCAATAACGCCCGTTCAATGTTTATCTATTAAAAGATCATAGCCCTTCCCATTCCTTTACATCGTGAAAAAAATCTTAATCATATTTTTAATTTCAACACTATCAATGAACATGGAAGCACAAACAACAACCATCGCAGGTGAATATTATTTACGCGGCGTAATGGAGACAGCATCGGGATTTAATTTGCATGCGGATAATACATTTGAATTTTTCCTTTCTTATGGCGCACTTGACCGTGCCGGCCAGGGAACCTGGGAATTAAAAAATAACCAGGTGATTTTAAACAGTCCAAAACCAAAGGGCCAAAGTTTTGTATTGATAACCAATAAATCAGAAGAAAACGACATGATCAATATAAAGATCATTGAGGAAAATAATTTTTTTCTACCTTATGTACATGTCACCGTAAAATCGGGTACACAACAGCTGGAAGCCCTAAGTGATAGAGACGGGGTGATTCGTTTTCCAAAACAAGTAGTTGATAGCATCGTATTGCATTTTGAATTCGCACCTGAAAAAACCGCCGTGTTCGCATTTACAAACAAAGAAGATAATTATTTTGAGTTTAGGTTTGACCCATCTGTAATGGATGTACTTTTTGAGAACCTTTCATTAAGTCTTGAAGCGGATGGATTATCTGGCCAACTCCCGTTCCTAAAAGAAGGAACCTGGCATTTTGAAAAGAACTAAGCTGCGTTTTAATAAATTTTGCGGTCTGAGCTACCAGTTACACTTAAGCGAAAAAAATACCATGTTACTTTACAGGTATTGATTTGCTTAATAATAAAAATTAAGATTTTTAATAATGCTGATAAAGTAGCGTGTAATCGTTTTGAAATATTAGCTGCAGGTTAAATTCAGGTAATATTTCTTATAATTTTTCGCTAAATTCGGGCCGCAAATGAATCTCTTATGGCAAAAAAAGGATTGTTTTTTTTATTCGGGTTGATGGTCGTAGGAATTTATGCATGTAATAAAGATAATTTCGATCCGCAGGGCGGAGAACTTCCTACTCATTATATTAATTTCAAGGACAGCGTTTTTACACCACATACACTTACAGAAGCCAATGGGGCGAATTTTACTTTCCTAAATAGCTCTACCCAAACAATTACGATTGTGGGCGATGATACCAGCATTTTAAAATCTGTAACGATCGACCCAAGTAAATCTTATTTTTTTAAACCAGATACAGTTCCTGTAAACCCGGCGCAAATTTATATTCCTTATCATTGTGTTGAACATCCTGCTGCAAGAGGTACGATCATTTTGAATCCATAAAATGCAACACGTTGAGTTTTTCGATATTGAACATTTTGAAAAAAATTATCATAGAGTAAAGCCTCCTGCTTCTTTAGCACATCTCATCGACTTTTTTTGGGAAACAAAATTTGATCATTTATGGAAGCAATATCCCAATGGTTTTTCTGATGCGCTGTTTCCCAATATAGGTTATACTTATTTAATAAACCTGGGCACGCCTTTTATCATGCAGGTAGATGATAAAAAAACAACCATGAAAACCGATGGATTTTTGCCGCGGCATCTTTCTATAGAGTGTCATCATCAGCCAGGAAATATTCTTTTCGGAATAAAATTTAAAATCTCTCCAATCATCTTTGAAAAAAAGATAAATTTTTCTGAATATAAAACTTCTATCTACCCACTAAGTTATTTGCTGGATAAAAAGATCATTGAAGCTATAAAACAAGTGCCTGGCTTTGATAGCAGGGTTCAATTATTGAATGAATATTTTGGAGACATCGTTAAAAGATCCGGGGAAATGGCAAAGCCAATAAAAATTGTTTCGGAAATATTAGAACAATATAATAAGAATAATGATTTTACCATCTCCATACAATCGCTTGCAAAAAAATACGAAGTTTCTTCGCGTACACTTCAGCGGTATTTTGAAATGACGACAAGCCTTAGCAGCAAAAAAACATTACAAATACTTCGTGTAAGAAAAGCAGCAGAGCAACTTGCCAAAGATCC
Source organism: Ferruginibacter sp. (assembly GCA_039934735.1). Classification (GTDB taxonomy): domain Bacteria; phylum Bacteroidota; class Bacteroidia; order Chitinophagales; family Chitinophagaceae; genus Ferruginibacter. The sequence continues at coordinate 4,114 of JBDTLP010000025.1, forward strand.
TTCAAACTTTGATTATAAAATATTTGGCTATTATGATTACAGTCATTTTTATAAACACCTGAAGCAATTCTTTAAAAAGAAGACGCTTATATATCTTCAGCCGCATCTTGGTTTGTTGAGTAAGTTACACAAGGGCTAATTTGGAGATTTGGAAATGTGACAATTTGGTAATGGCAGAGTTTGTAATAAATAAAATTGTATTCCATTTCCAAATTTCCAAATTAACTCATTTCCAAATTAAATATGTGACTTCAGCCATTTAACAGTTTCCTCCGCAATCTTATAATTAAAATTTCCTTTATTGTATTGCTGGCTATTAAAATTATCCCGTGCTTCTTCCCAGGTGGCGCTGTTCATCATGAAGTGATCCAGCTTTGGAATAACGATAAGGGTTGCATTACCGGGGTGAGATGCATTTACTGCTTTTTGCATTAGTAAAGGTTCAACTTTACTGCATTGTTCATAATCCGTTTCGCCATGAACAATTAATACCGGGCAGTTCAGGGATTGCCAATCCTGGGCCAGGTTAAGTGAATCCAACTGTTGCCAATAACGCCAATGCCTGCCCCACATATCGTTGCTTCCTTCTTTGTAGGTAAGTTCACTTACAACGAGATCTTTGTATTCAGGATTTTGATATAATTGTGCAGGTGATTTTTTCAGTACAAAAAATTCATAGTAAATTTTTTGGATCTTCCGTATGAATTCTTCTGTTTGAAGATAAGTTTGATTTTCAAGCAATGGTTTTTGAATACGATGCATTTCCAGCAGGAACTCACTCCATGGCCTAAACGTAGCGCCGAAAACCATTACTGCTTTTGGATTGTGGCGCTTTGCAACTTCAGGTGCAATAACGCCGCCCATGGAATGTCCCCAAATGATCAGTTTAGTTTTATCAACATATGGCAGCTGTTCCATGTATTTATAACCTGCATCAAAACTTTCTATATCAGTTACCAAATCAACTTCGCCGCAAGGCTCGCAATGATAACTATCGCCTAGACCAGATTTTTCTATTGTAACAACCACATAGCCTGCCTTTATCCATTCATTGATAATTTTTCCATTATAGCTTGTTGAATAACTTTCAATACTTCCACATCCATAACCAGGAATAAGCAGGATAGCAGGGAGATTTGTTTTTCCTTTCGGCTTTCTTGTAATCGTTCTTAAAGATCCATTCCTGAATTTTACCCAATTATATTCAATGTCGGCAATATCAGATTGTTCAAACGGGCGCATGATCGCAGCTCCCTTCGCTGTCATATTTTTCTTATTGCGAATGAATTTTACTTCAACATTGTCACCTGTCCTTATTTCAGAAGCAATTTTTCCATAAGCAGGCATCGAGGTTAATTTAGTTCCATTTAGTTCCGTGACAGTATCTCCTTTCTGCATTTTTAAATTTAAAAAAGTTCCATTGGCAAGTAAACTGTCAACAACAATTCCACTTGCAACAGGTTTACCAATCAATCCCATGATTGCTTTGCGTGCTGGCTCTTGCGCAATGGAATTAAAAGATGCGAATAATAATATGATCAATATTCTTTTCATAAAATTCATTTAAACATTAGTAAACCTCGCCCCAACCTCCTCTCCAATGAGAGGGGCCAAAACCCTAAACCTCTAAAACCCTAAACTTTATTGCGCTCTCTGTCTCTCTTCTTCCGATCCTGTCGTTCTACGCCTCGCTACCTGCACCTTATTATTTCCAAATCTATACGTAAACGTTAGATTCGCTACTCTTGATTCACGTTGTGCATGCCATCTTTCAATATAATTATCATAGGTGATCACAGCTTTTGGTAAGTTGGTCCAGAAGATATCACTGATATTGATTCGTATTGTTCCTTTGTTTTTTAATATTGTTTTTTGCATACCTGCAGAAAGTGCCCATTGTGGATCAGCAACCATAAATCCATCCTGACCGCCGCTGTTAAAACTGCCATTCAATTCAGCTGACCATCCCTTTTTAAAACTAAAACTATTATTGGTTTTGATATCAGCACCAGGTTTTCCTCTGTTCAATTTTGTTCCACTAAAATTTCCATTGAATTTTTGATAATAGATATCTGCATTGTTTACCATATTCCACCACTTACTGATGCGTATAGGGGCAGAAATGCTTACACCAAAATAATCTGAAGATGCCAGGTTGATCGGGACCTGTACAGTTACATTTTCCGGGGAAGGAATATTTGGAAACACTTCATTGAATCTCGCCAGCGTGATATTTTGATTGTCTTTTGTATGGCTATAATTAAAAGAGAAATTTAAGTTCTTTAGTGTATAACTCAATTCGTAGGACCAGGTTAATTGTGGCAATAATCCCGGCCGGCCTGTTGCATAAGTGGTTGGATCAATTAAAAATAAAAAAGGGTTGAGATCTGAATAACCAGGCCTATCGATACGACGACTCACAGATATACCAATCTTGTGATTTTCTTTTATTTGATAATTAAAAAAAGCACTTGGGAATAATTGAAAATAACCTGAGTCAAATTTTTTGTCGCCAATCTTTTGATCTGTTTTAAGATTTGTTTGCTCGCCTCTCAAGCCAACCTGCAGATCAAACTTTTTAAATTCCTTACTGAAGTTGATGTATGCTGCATTGTTGTTTTCATGGTAAATAAAATGATTGGTTTTATTTACATCATTTTCCGGAACACCTGTGCTTACATCAAAAAATGTTGCGTCATTATCAGATGAAACAAAACTGGTTTTAAAACCTGCTTCCAGTTTCGCTCCATTTTTCAAAGGATTTACATAATCTAATTTTGCTGTCTTAAAGATCAGTTCACCATTTTGATCACCATCTAAAATATAATCAGGTTGCAGGCTTGTTCCATCTAATTTATAATAGCGGCTTGCATTTCTTGTCAATGATGTGGAACTATAATTTCCATAATCAAGATCTGTTGTGAGTTCCCTGCCCGTACTATCAAAATTGTGTTTTAAATTAATATTAGCAACTAAATTAGTTCCATGATCATTGTTTGTTGCCAAAGATTGAAACGTGCTGGCAATTTGCTTTTGCGGGTCAATGACTGTTGAGTTATTATCATTCTTACGTGTGTAGTGATTGAAATTACCATTGACAATAAACCCTATGATCGTTTTTTTAGATGGGAAAAAATCCATTCCCAATCTTGCCGTGTGACTACTTATTGGTGATTTGGAAAAATTATCTTTCAGGTCACCGCCCTGGTAAATACCATCGTCATAAAAGCTCCTGTCGATGTACAAATGATTTAATCCAATGCGATAAGCATAATTATAATTGCCGAATATATTTACTTTCTTATTCCTGTAATTAAATGTAGTGCCCGTATTTGTTTTGGAATAAACACCCTGGCCATAACCTGTGTTGAAGCTACCGTTAATGCCTAGCCGCTGATCTTTTTTCATGTGGATATCGATAATACCTGAATTACCAGCTGCATCGTATCTGGCAGAAGGATTTGTTATAATATCAATACGATCAATAGCAGCAGCAGGCAGGCCACGCAGGTAATTGGCAAGATCAGCGCCAGTCATGGCAGAAGGTTTTCCATCAACCATGATGATCACACCTTGTTTGCCACGTAAACTAATAACATCATTCTGATCAATATTTACGCCCGGTGAACGTTCAAGTACATCCATCGCAGAACTGCCTGCGCTGATAATGCTACTTTCAACATTTACAACAATACGATCGGATAATTTTTGAATGAAAGGTTTCTTTGATACAACGGTAACTTCTTTTAAACTCGTATTCCTGGGTATTAAACTTATATCAGTAACTTTTATGGTTGGCTGTTGTTCAGAAATATTTACAGCAGCTGAATAATTTTCTTCGTAGCCTGTAGATGAAATGCGTATCAAATAATTACCTGCCAATAAATGATCAAACTCTACAACACCGTCTTTACCTGATAATGAAGTTTTATATACAGCACTATCTTTCGCTTGTAATAAAAGCGCAGATGCATTTTCAACCTTGTTCTTTTTATCATCAAAAACAGTAAGTGAAATTTTACCAGCATTGAATTGTTGCGCTGAGCTGATTTTACAGAAAAAAATAAGCAGGGTAATTGATACAAACTTTCTCATGGCCGGGATTTTTTTCAAATCTCTACAATTAACGAGCGGTTTCATATCGATTATATATTAAGCGCTGATGTTAACCGATGAACGGCTTTTTTTATAAACGTGCTTGTCGCAATTTTACAGGGCACTTTCCATATCTCCCCTATTGGGGGGATAAAAAAAGGGCAGATAAAAACCTGCCATAATTAATCCGGGGTAGCACAGTGATATGCTATTTGAAAGGGTCTGTAAATCTTTCTTCCGTTAGTGTCTTTGTATCCGTTAGTGTTTGCAAAAATGCAATTAGATTTTGTACATCCTGAGGTGCTACTGTATGTAACTGAATATTTGAAGTAAGCACCGCCTGTAAACTTGCTATACTGCCATTGTGAAAGTAAGGAGCGCTTGCTGCAACATTTCTTAAACTACCTACTTTAAAATGCCCTGTATTATTGATACCGGCATCTGCTGGATCTATTAATCCGAATGCTTGTGTAGGTTCTGAAGTAATAAATAATGGTGGCTTATGGCAACCAGCGCAGGTCAATGTGGGTTGTCCCGGAGGCGCTGCATTTAAAAATAATTGTTCTCCTGCCTGCTCTGCCGCTGTGAATGATGCCAGGCCTTGTTTCACATCATCATACTTTGATTGATATGGTATTATTGCACGAACAAATTGTGCCAGTGCTTTTGAGATCTTCACGCTATCAATATCAGTTGATCCAAATGCTTTTTGAAAAAGGGATGGATAATAATCCAATGCCTTTAATTTATCTACAAGTGCAGGAAATGATTCCCCCATTTCAACATGATTCTGGATCGGCTGAACTACCTGTGCTTCTAAGGTGGCGGATCTTTCATCCCAAAACATTTTACCTGATTTATAAAAAGCAACATTTAACAGGTCCATAGAGCTACGTGTTGTTGAACCACCTTCAAAACCTTTGCTGAATTGTATCAGGTCTGTAAAAGAATTATCAGCTTTATGGCAGGAAGCACAACTGATCGTGTTATTCTTTGATAAATGTTTATCATAAAATAATACCCTACCCAAAGTGGCGCCGTCATTTGTTATTTGGTTATCGGCGGGCGTATTGTCCTGCAGCACCATCGAACTCGTCAAAAATGCAGGATAACTAATATTGTAATTAAGTGCTGTAGCGGGCAAGGAGGGGGTTAGCTCTGTCGTAGTGTTGCTATCAGTAGCGTTATGATCTTTTGAACAGTATTCAAAAAACAAAACAATGCTGGTCAAAATTCCAATTACAGCAAATTTTCTCAAATGCATATAGATTCGGTTTAAGGTTTTGGTTGGACGCAACTTAAATAAAAATCCTTCGCTGTGATCAATAATTAAAAAAATACAAGTGCGTTTATACTTTACATTTATTGAGCTTATTGTATAAAAAAAGTATTTTTTTTAACGGCCGTTCACACAATAAAGCCCTGATAATTACGCTTATATAGCAACCCAATACATCCTAGTGTATTGAATATGAAAAACCGCTGAATGCTGAGAAAAACTACTAACCCAATCTGCAACTTTTACGTTCCAGCCGGGAAATTTCCTCAAAATCTTACGGGTATTTTCGAAATAAACAAGTTACATTTTTAAGCTACTTACGAAAAACAGGATCTACTACAAGATTTTTTGTTAGGTACTACAGGACAACGAAGAGCCCCGGTATTGGACGGGGCTTCTTCTATTTGGGGAACTTTCTTAAATACTTCGACGTTCAATATTCCTTGTTCCTTGTTCGATATTCTATGATGTAATTGGAAGTTTCCTATTATGCAAGCACAAAAGAAATATTCAATATTCCACGTACAATATTCAATGTTCGCCGATAAAGAATTTTACTTCGATATTCCTTGTTCGATATTCCTTGTTCGATATTCCATGCTGTAATTGGAAGTTTTCTATTATTGAAGCGCTAAAAGAAATATTCAATATTCGATGTAGAATATTCAAAGTTCAGGCAATTCAAAATTGTATATTGTATATTGTACGTTGTAGCTTGAAAATTAATTTGGAAACTTCTAATTTATTGTAGCGTCGAAAGAAATATTCAACGTACAATTTTCGGGTTAACTCATCACAACCACTGCCGCAGTTAGTTGCGTTATTATTCCAACAATCAAACCCATGTAAATATCTTTTTGATCATGGCTCCTGGTTAGTAACCTTGAAGTGCAGACGAAGCCAGTTATCAATAATACGATACACATTGGCCAGGTCATAAGCATTGTATTTGATCTGAAGATCACTAAAAAAAAACCGAGCCAGCCACCCATGCCAATGGCGTGCATACTTATTTTAAAATAAATATTTGAAATCAGGGCGACAGATGATGCAAGGAAAATTCCTAAAATATAAGTTGTAAGTAATAATGGATATTGAGATTGATTTTTAAAGACCAGGTAACCCCAGAAAAAAAATATCCCACAGGCTATATATGGAATAATGCGGTCTTTTTGCGAACGAAGAAATAAAGAATCAATAAACCCTACTGCTTTTAAAAGTAACACACTGAACAACGGAAAAAAAACAATATTCAAAGCAATAATGAACATCACCTTTCTTTTTTCTAATAAAGAAAATCCTGAAAAAGCAGCAGGATGTACGTACAATAAAAATGCCGTTACATATAAAGGAATAAATACCGGGTGAAAAATATAAGAAAAAAATCCTGCAAAAATTTTTGCAGTTATCCCGGGTGAACCAGGAATCCGTTCTTGGGTTGTTTCTGAATTAGCTGTGAAAACAGTATCCATGTTTTGAAATATATTTAAGCTAATTATAAAATTTTCCTGAGCCTTGCTACGGGTATGTTTAATTGTTCCCTGTATTTTGCTACTGTTCTTCTTGCAATGTTGTATCCTTTTTCCTGCAGCATCTCGGTAAGCTTTTCATCACTGTAAGGATGCTTTTTAGTTTCTTCGCTTATCAGGTCCGTTAGTATCTTTTTTACTTCACGGGTACTTACTTCTTCGCCACTGTCTGTTTGCAAACTTTCACTAAAGAAAAATTTAAGCCTGTAACTTCCGAATTCTGTTTGTACAAATTTGCTGTTGGCAACACGGCTCACAGTAGAAATATCAAGGTTGGTTCGTTCAGCAATATCTTTTAAAATCATTGGCTTCAAATCAGTTTCATCGCCTGTCAGGAAAAATTCATGCTGGTAATTCATGATTGCTTCCATGGTATTAAGCAAAGTATTCTGTCTTTGTTTGATAGCATCAATGAACCATTTTGCAGAATCAATTTTTTGTTTGATAAATAACACCGCTTCTTTTTGTTGTTTATCTTTTTTAGTTCCCTTGTCATAATCTTTCAACATATCACGATAACCTTCACTGATGCGAAGATCAGGCGCATTCTTACTGTTTAGAGTAAGTTCCAGTTTTCCATTATTATTATTGATAAAAAAATCGGGGATCACATAATTTTCGCCTTTGTTTGTATCACCTACTGTTCCACCTGGTTTGGGATTCAGCTTAACGATTTGTGCAATGATGTCCCTGAGTTGTTGGTCATCGAGGTCAAGTCCTTTCTGTATTTTTTCGTAATGCTTTTTTGTAAACTCGTCAAAATATTTATCAAGCACTTTAATAGCAAGTTCAATATTTTTACCCTGGTCCACTTTCCTGTTTAGCTGAAGCAGTAAACATTCCTGTAAATTTCTTGCGCACACTCCAGGAGGATCGAATTGCTGTATCTGTGAAATGATACCATTTATTACTTCTTCATTGGTATCAACATTTTGCCTGAAAGCCAAATCGTCAATGATAGCAGCTATGTCTCTGCGCAGGTAACCATCATCATCCAGGCTGCCGACAAGTTGCTCTGCGATTTTTTGTTCCTTCTCATTTAACTTAAGCATGCCCAATTGCTGAAGCATGAGTTCATTAAAACTTGTTTCTACCTTATGTGGTATCACACGATTGTCATCTGCCTCCGGGTAATTATCATCACGCAATTTATAATCACCAACATCATCGTCACCTTCATGAACATATTCGCTGATGTCTATATTATCATATTCTTCTGTGCTACCATCTTTTTCAAATTCATCCTCATTTGAATCAGCGAACTCATCCTTATTTTCAAATTCATCTTCATGCCCTTCATCTCCTTGTTCAAGTGCTGGATTCTCTTCCATTTCTTCCTTAATGCGTTCATCCAATATAGCAGTAGGAACCTGCAGCAATTTCATTAACTGAATTTGCTGTGGCGATAATTTTTGTAAAAGCTTTTGCTGCAAACTTTGATGTAATGCCATGCTGTTGGTCGTTAATTTTTAATCGGAATAATCTTTAAAATATTGCAGAACTTAATTTCGGTTTAAAACGTAAATTTACAATAAAGGTTCACTTTTTTATGATAGTAAAACAGAAAATTTTATTTTTTTGCATGATTTTTGTTGCTAATGGCGCTTTCTGCCAATTTTCTCCTAAAAAAATCGTGTACACTACCATAAATAAAAAGGATTCTTTACTTGAAGTTCCATTTTTTTCAAATAATTATTTTCTTACCGGCATCATTCCTTCAAATTTTTCTACCACTCAATTAGGATTCTTTTGTAAAAAGGAATGGAAATTTGAATCTGCAACAAAACTGCCTTTTAAATTCAGATTGGGAAATGTTCAGTATTGTGATTGGCTGGAGGGGAAGAAAGGGTCTGGGATTTTGCCTGTTCGGTAACACAATGCAAAGTTAACAATGTTGATAGGGTTGATAACGGAATGTATCAACTTGATAACTTTACCAACCAATCAACTTTATCACCTTATAACCTTCGGCAAAGGTGCCGGTTCCTTAAAATAATTAACCCTGATGCTATCTGCCCATCCATTTAGATTTTTTTCAAAAGATTTACTGCTATAAAATATCATTCCCTGAACATTTGGGGTGTTTCGTACTTTTTGGATTTGCCTTGGTAGTTGGGTTTTATCTCTCCATGCTGCATTGGTATTTGCACGATAACAACCAAGGCCGATATAACAATTTTTTCCGTAAGTGTGTTTGCTCCACCAATCTACCAATACTTCATAAGGTGCCGCTGGATGGCCGAATTCCCAATATAATTGTGGCGCTACATAATCGATCCAGCCTTTTTTTAACCACAATAAAATATCCGCATATAATACATCATAATTTGTTGGTCCCGCTTTGGTATTACTGCCTTCCGGATCTTTATCTGCATTTCGCCAAACACCAAACGGACTTATTCCAAACTGGCAATTTTTATTTTCCTGTCTGATTGTTTTTGAAAGTGCTTCAATGATCGAATCTGTATTGCTTCTTCGCCAATCCTCCTTGCTTAAACCATTACCATATTTTACAAAACTAGCCTGGTCTGGAAATTCTTTTCCTCCAATTGGATATGGATAAAAGTAATCATCAAAATGAATGGCATCTACCGCATACCTGCTCACTACATCTTTTACAACAGCAGTTACGTATGCCTGTACTTCCTTGTTACCTGGATCAAAATATCTTTTGTCACCATAAGTGATAAACCATTCAGGATGAATATTAGTGATATGTGTTGCTGTAATAGAAGAACTGCGAATATTGAACACTGCCCTGTAAGGATTCATCCATGCATGAAATTCCATTCCGCGTTTATGGGCTTCCGTTACCATAAACTCAAGTGGGTCAAAATAGGGAACAGGTGGCTGGCCCTGCACACCTGTGAGCCATTGGCTCCAGGGCTCAAATGGAGAAGGATAAAATGCATCTGTAGCCGGGCGGATCTGCACAACTAGGGCATTGATGCCATTTCGTTTATGCATGTCCAGCAGTCTTATGAATGATGCTTTTAATTCTTCGCTGTTTGTTGTCGGATGTTCCGGCCAGTCAATATTATCAACAGTTGCGATCCATACTGCCCTGAATTCCGGTTTAATTATTTTTTGCGCAGATGCATTGACTTGTACAAGTATGTTCAAAAAAAGAAATGCAATACAAAAAGACCTGGTGGTTTTAATCATTCGAAGTTCGAATTTTATCAAGTAAGTTGTTCAGTGTTTTTACTTCAGTTTGTGACAATGAACCCAACACCGCATCCATATCAGATTCATACTGATCAAGTTTTTCTAATAATTTTTTTCCTTTGTCTGCTATTGAAACGTCAACAAGTCGTTTATCGTTTGCACATACATTCTTTTTAACAAGACCTTTTATTACAAGCCTGTCAACAATGCGGCTTGTATCACTCATCTTGTCAAGCATTCGTTGCCTTATTTGCAAAGTAGAAATGGGTTTCCCAGCTCCCCGTAAGATGCGGAGAATATTAAATTGTTGAGCCGTAATTTTTTCCCTGTCAAAGAAAACTTTCATTTTTTCATTGAGCCAATTGTAAGTAAAAATGAAATTGATCACTCCCTTTTGATAATCATTCCTGAATTTCGATTGGGAAATATCTTGTTCGATACCCATAATATGCGTATTAGGTTTTGCAATAATAAAAAATAGTCTGCCAACATCAGATGTTAAAGCAGACTATTTTGGTAGAAAGTTGATAATGTTAATAAAGCTGATTCAGTCAACCAGGCATTACCACTATTAACTTTATCAACCCTGTTAACCTTATCAACTAATTATTGTAATAAAATTTCTCTTCTACAATCAGCCCATTCTTCCAGCGTTGTACTGTTACCTGGGTATAATTGCGGGTACCCCAATCTTTATGTGTATAATCAAACCACCATTCTACCGCTGAAATATCATCACTGATGATCGTGCTTACCACCCGGGCTCCCCTGAATTCAACCATATTATTTACAAATTCTTCTTCAAACTGCCTGCACACGTTTTTACCAATACGTTGCGGATAATCATTGTCCTGCATAACGATATCCTCGTGATAAAATTTATCAAATGCTTCCAGTATTTTTCCTTCCATTATCATCTGGTTGAGCTCATCAACCAATGTTCTTAAATCTTTCATATTTCTAGTTTTAATGTTTGAAGAACAAAATTAATGTTTAAACATTGAACTTGCAAGAAAACTTTTTTATTTTAGAAACAAGCTGTTAGCTATAAGTAAATTTTTAAAAATAGTGAGCGTTACTAAGATTTAAACTCTAGTAAATAAAATGATTTTGCAGAGGGCTTGAAGAATAAATTGAACTTTCAAAGTAATATGAACAACTGGCAGCTTATAACTTATGGCTAACAGCTTGCTACTCTTTCCATACAGAAACACCTTCACTGCAATTGGCACAGATATCAATATTTTTCCGGCTCTTCATAAGATCACCACGGAATTGTTTGTAATTGGGATTATGCCATATATTTTTAAAAGATTCATTCTTAAGATTGCCCAACTGGTGCATCGCATCCTTATCAAAACAACAAGGCACTACAAGGCCATCCCAGGTGATCACATTTGCATGCCATAACTTCCAGCAACGATTGGCAAGTTTATTTTTTGCACGATAAGTGCCATCTTCATTTTTCTTATACCTGCTGAATTTATCAATGGTTGGAATAAGTTTGTTGGGATCATTTTCAAAATCATATACCTGGGCTGTTTTGAAACGAACCTCATCCACGCCCATTTCTTTGGCCAGTCTTTTAATATCTTCTATCTGGTGTTCATTGGGTTTTACAACCAGGAACTGGAAAAAAACAAACGGCGTTTTGCTTTTCAATTCCTTTTTCCATTTTACTATATTCTTTGTGCCTTCAAGTACTTTTTCAAGCTTTCCTCCTACTCTATATTGCTGGTAAACATCCTGTGTAGTTCCATCTATTGAAATGATCAAACGGTCAAGCCCGCTTTCCACCGTTTTACGGGCAGCCTCATCCGTTAGGTAATGTGCATTGGTGGAAGTTGCCGTGTAAATTTTTTTAGAAGAAGCATATTTCACCATATCGAGGAACGCAGTATTCAAATAAGGTTCGCCCTGGAAATAAAAAATGAGGTAAAGCAATTGCTTATGAATATCATCGATGGTTTGCGTAAAGAAATCTTTTTCCAACATACCCGTAGGTCTTGAAAAAGCTCTAAGCCCACTTGGACATTCGGGGCAACGAAGATTACAGCTTGTTGTTGGTTCGAAAGAAACTGAAACAGGAAGTCCCCATTGAACAGGCTTTTTTGTAAAACGGCTTATATAAAAACTGCTGAGTACTTTGATCCCATTCCATAAACGGGCAAAGGTTAGCTTACTTATTAAATTAATGGTATCGTTCCGGTTCAACCGCGGCATGAAGCAAAATTACTGCTATTTTATTTGCCAGATAAGAATAGGTGATTCAATTAGTATTTAGTATTCCGGTCGGTGGTGACACCATAAGTGTTCGGAAGTTTTTTATCTACCCCAATGATGGGAACGCGGATGACACGGACCAGGCGGATGAACACGGATTTATTTTTTGTTCCAAAAAATTACAGATCAATTAATAGGTTTATTATCAGTGATAAGCTGCGCCAGCAGCTTTTATCCGTGATAATCTGCCTGGTCTGTGTCATCCGCGTTCCAATCCTCGGCGTAGATCTTTTGTAAAAATCTTCCGAATAGTTGTGGTGGGGACACTGACCGAGGGCTCTCCGTGGTTTGTATCTTCACAAACCAAGTCTCAATAATACTTCTCAATATAAAAACTATTCAACCATGTATGTTGTTGCATTATCAACTGGTTCCTCTTCAATAGTTTCAACCTTGCAGGTAATATCCTTGAAACAAAGTTCATTCTTTGTAAAAGCATCGTAATTATTAAAGATCACGTTGAGTGTAATAAAATTCATAACATATGCCTTTGTTTCGGCTGGCAAATATTTTTGAATATCCCAGAATGTAGGCGATTTTTTTCCTGATCGCTGCATCGCATTCCACACATTACCTACACCACAATTATAACTTGCAGCAATCAGCAACCAATCATTATCAAGGTTCCTGCTCCTGTCTTTTAGATACCTTGCAGCGACATTGGTTGATTTAATAAAATTTTTACGTTCATCAACCCCTATCTTTTTAGTAATACTTTTTCTTAAAATATGTTTTGATTTCGTTTTGCTTTTAACTTCAACCTTTACTTTCCTTGGTATCTTAAGCCCATATTCTTTTGCAACTTCATCCATAATTTGCCAATAACCTACTGCTCCTGCAGAAGAAACGGCATTGCCATTAAAACCACTTTCCAAAGCAAGTAATACTTTAAATTCCTGTGGCACATCATATTTTTTTAAGATGGCTTCTGCTTTTGGAAATAGTTCTTTACTTCGAATATAAGTTCGAACCAGGTATTCTTTTCTTTTGGTAGAAAATTTTTCAACATAGTCGATAGACGCTGCTTCATTGCCGGAAAGAATATCAGGATAAACTATGTTGGCTTGTTTTAAAACAATTACGGCTTCGCCTCTTTTATCAAGCGATGCAACTAAGGTTTTGGGGATGCTGTCTGTGGGATTTTCCCTGTTATTTGCAACAGCATGATTAATACATATTGTAAAAAAAATACTTATTCCAAATATTTTAACAAAAGTCGTTCTCAATTCTTTAATCATTAAATGGTGAAATATATAGGCAACAACGGCGTTTTATTACAGTATTTTCTTAAACGTATTAAGAAAACCATTATTGCCTTAATGAAAAAAAACAGACCTTTATATAATCGTACTTTTACTTTAAATATTCTATCGATGCGCATTTTTATCTTCCTGATGTTTATAAGCTTTTCTTCTTCTGCACAACACACCGATCAATCCAAACAACTTTGCAAGATTGCAGATATCGCAGACATGGAAAGAGATGCGCACATGAGGATCATGACTGTTGCAAAAGGCACTTCTGCATCCACCAATTTTGATGTAAAATATTATCGCTGCGAATGGGAAGTTGATCCTGCTATTAATTATATCAAAGGAACCGTTACGGTTTATTTTTTAGCGACGAGTACTGCATCTTCTGTCACACTTGATCTTACCAGCTCGCTAACTACTGATAGTGTAAAACAGCGTGGTTCATTAATTAACTTTTCTCAGCCTGCAACTGAAAATACTTTAGTAATAAATTTTCCGGCAGCTGTAAATGCAGGCAGCATTGATTCTGTTAGCATTTATTACCAGGGCGCTCCTCCACCTACTGGCTTTGGTTCTTTTATACAAACTACTCATGCAGGCGTTCCCGTTATATGGACACTGAGTGAACCTTATGGGGCAAGAGATTGGTGGCCCTGCAAGAACGGGCTTAATGACAAAGCAGATTCTATTGATATTATTGTTACTGCACCCGCTGCTTATAAAGCAGCAAGCAATGGTTTGCTTCAATCGAAAACACTGATCAATGGCAATTCACAAATTGTTACACATTGGAAACATCGTTACCCTATAGCAACATATCTCATGTGTTTTGCTGTTACAAATTATGCTGTGTTTAATAATTCTGTCCAGGTAGGAACTACCAATCTTCCTATGGTAACTTATTGTTACCCTGAAAATTTAGCCGACTTCCAGGCAGGCACTCAAAATGTATTGGATGCGCTTCAATTTTATAGCAGCTATTTTGGTGAGTATCCATTTATAAAAGAAAAATATGGCCATGTACAATTTGGCTGGGGCGGTGGTATGGAACACCAGACTTCTACGTTTGTTGTAAATACACTTGAATTTCTTGTTGCACACGAACTCGGTCACCAATGGTTTGGTGATAAGATCACTTGTGCAAGTTGGGAACATATATGGCTGAACGAAGGCTTTGCAACCTATCTCTCCAGGTTTTACATGGAAAATAAATATCCTGACCAGGCGATAGCAAATCGTATCGCTGTTATTGATGATATCACCTCACAACCAAATGGATCAGTTAAAGTAGATGACACAACAAGTGTTGGTAGAATTTTTAGTGGAAGGCTTTCTTACAATAAGGGATCATATCTTTTAAACATGCTTCGTGTTAAACTGGGCGATTCCGTTTTTTTTAATGGACTGAGAAAATATCAAAAAGACCCTACACTTATTTATGGTTTTGCAAAAACGGATGACCTTAAAAGAAACCTGGAAGAAGTAAGCGGAAAAGATCTCACTTATTTTTTTGATCAATGGTTTACCGGACAAGGTTATCCATCTTATAAAGTAACGTGGGCGCAACTGGGAAGTACATCAGTAAAAATAAAAATGGACCAGGTTACTTCTGATCCTTCTGTAAACTTTTTTGAATTAACAGTTCCTTTATTATTTAAGAATGCGACGCAGCAAAAAATGATCCTTGTGGACAATACATCCAATGGCCAGGAATTTATTGAGAACCTTGGTTTTATTCCTGATACCGTATTGATCGACCCGGAATATAATCTTGTTACAAATAACAACAGCTCACAAAAAGTTGCAACACCCAATTCAGGTATGCCCGGCATTAGCGTGTACCCGAACCCGATACAAAATCCAGTTACTGTTTATTTGCATGATTTTAATGAGACCTCTGCCAACATTGTTTTATATAATATGGCTGGCCAGTTGATCTATAAACAAAAAGTTGCTTTAATAAATGGTACCGAACTCGTTTATATAAACCTGGATCGTTTATCACACGGTAAATACATTTTAAAAGTAATTGCCGGTAATTTTAAATACAGCACGCCACTCCTCAAATAAGATAGTATCATTAATGGCCAAAAGAAAAAAGAGGAGTTTATTATCAACTGTTTTTATTACAGTAATTATATTGGCAGTTTTGGCAGTGGCTGCATATTATATCAGCAGTTTTTTTCTAAAACCTTCCTTTGTTCATTACAAACAATATGGCATTGATATTCCACGTAACTATAGTTTGCATGGAATAGACGTAAGCAAACACCAGGGCATCATTTCCTGGAAGGATGTAAAAGAAATGCAGGTGAAAGATGTAAAAATTGATTTCGCATTTATAAAAGCAACCGAAGGTATTGGCCGAATTGATGAGCAGTTCAGAAGGAACTGGTTCAATGCACAAAAAGCCGGCATACCAAAAGGTGCTTATCATTTTTTTATCGCCAGTAAAAGTGGAAAAGCACAGGCGGAAAATTTTCTTGAAACCGTTCAGCCACAAAAAGGTGATTTATACCCGGTGCTTGATGTTGAACAAACCTTTGGCACTTCGATCGACGTATTACAACAAAGGGTTTCCGACTGGTTGATAGCCGTTGAAAAAGTATATCATGTTAAACCGATCATTTATACCAATGCAGATTTTTACAGGATATTTTTAGCAGGGCGATTCGATGATTATCCTTTGTGGGTGGCGCATTATCTCGTGCAAGACAAACCACGTGTAACAAGAGAGTGGCTCATCTGGCAGCACAGCGAAACCGGCCATGTGAATGGTATCTCCAATTTCGTAGATTTCAATGTATTCAATGGTGATAGCACGGCTTTTAAAAAATTGTTACTTCGTTGAAAATATAATCTCTAAATTGCTGGTATGGGAATGGAAGATGAAACCAGGGATTTTTTAATACGCATCGTAAACACGATTTCATTTGTGTTTATTTGGATGGCTGTAAATGTATTGATAGGAATCTATTTTGGCCTTGCTTTTTTTGATGATAAGCCTGACTGGAAAAATTATCTCTATTATGTATTTCTTTTGGCGAGTCTTTTTTTTCTAATCAGATATTTGATGCGTAAATGGAAACTTTAATAACCACATACTTCTCACCAATAAGCAAGTCTTCTAATGCTGATGATGCGCCGACTGGCATTTGCTCCTATGGCACAATTTGTAATTTATATAGTGTGCAGAGATGATCAATATAACGGCAGGAACAAGGAAATAAAATTCTTGTTCATGAAAAAATTGCTTTGTCACCAGGAAAACAAATCCCGTTGCAAAGATCAATAGCGGCATCAAAGAACGATGATGCTTGATATAACCATGATATAAAGAATAGCTTCCAACTAAAAAGGCAATTGTGATCATGCTCCATTCAAAGAAAAGATTGTGGATGATATTCAAACCAAATAACGGAAGGCTTGTAAGCACCAATGGTAAAATAGCGCAGTGTATGGCACACGCCACCGAAGTAATAATTCCTAACCCATCCCAGTTTATCTTAATATTCATGCGGAAGGCAAAGATAAGATATTTGCAATAATGTTGCAAGTTTTAACAACTTATGGTCATGATAATTTTATCCCCTCGCATATCAAACGTAAATTTGCACAATTATGAAGATGATAAAAAAGAATATATGGTTGGTCTACGTGCTTTTTTTTGCAATACTGCTGGGTGTTTTTTACCTGGCATTATTTAGGGAGCCGAATTTTCATGATTCAAAACTGGCGGTCATCAACCCAAATATTCCTGACTTTCATTTTGTGAACCAGGATGGAAAGACCATTACACCAAAATACACCGAAGATAAAGTTTACGTAGCTGAATATTTTTTTACTACCTGCAAAGGCATTTGTCCTTTGATGAATGCTAATATGCGTCGCATCTATGATCAATATAAAGACGAAAAAGAATTCATGATCATATCACACACCTGTATGCCTGAAACAGATAGTGTTCCATTATTAAAAGCCTATCAACAAAAAATGATCAATGGAACGTTGGAAAAGGGTAACGACGGCACTTATAAAATAAAGACTACAGGTACAGAAAATAATGATACTATAAAAAAAACAAACTGGAATTTTGTTACAGGCGATAAAGCAATGTTGTATAAACTAGCCAGGCAAGGTTATATGATTGACAATGGTAAACCTGACAGCACTCAACTTATAAAAGATCAATTTATTCACAGCCAGTTTTTTGCATTGATGGATAAATACGGACGTGTAAGAGGAATTTATGATGGACTGAAAGAAGATGAGATACAAAAACTAATGACTGATATCGACGGCTTATTAAAAGAAAAAGTAGATCACACAAGATTTCTCAACGGATTTAGTAACAGCCCCAATTAATAATCTATACTATGAACGACAATAATTTAGACATATTAAAAAAGAATGGCCTTAGCATTACAGAAGGCAGGAAAAAAATTCTTGAACTTTTTCTTGACAACGACGGCGCATTGGCACATGCTGATATTGAAAGATATACAGATGCTGCATTCGACAGGGTAACGGTGTATCGTACCCTACAAACTTTTGTTGACAAAGGAATCATTCACCAGATACCAACTACTGATAATTCTATTCTATACGCTTTGTGTAAACATAAATGCGAAGCAGGACAACATCATGACGAGCATGTACATTTTATCTGTAATCATTGTGGAAAAACGATTTGCCTTGATGATGTAACTGTGCCTTCAGTAAAACTTCCAAAAGGATTTAAGCCAACGCAAGCGGCAATGGTGGTGACGGGAATTTGCAGTGATTGTAAGTAGCAGCCATGGCCTGGCGTTATCGCCAGCCATTTGAGGTTAGTTTGGTTTGAAACTGTATGCCTGAATAGGTTAGTCTACAATTTTAATTTTCAATATACGACGTACAATACTCAATGTTCAAGTAAAATACAAAGTAACTGAATGTTTTTCATTGTCAATTGTCAATTGCTTCCATCTCCTTACTAACAAACTCCATCAACAGCTTTATCTTCTCAGGAGAAAAATCAAATTCAAGTCCCGCCGTTTTATATAATTCAGGAAGCGTTTTTGTTCCGCCAAGCGTTAATGCTTTGCAATAATTATTTAATGCCTGCTCTTTATTTTGTTTGTATTGCATCCACATGCCGATAGCGCCTAATTGTGCAATGCCGTATTCGATATAATAAAAAGGCACTTCAAATAAATGCAACTGACGTTGCCATGCATTGCTGCGAAAAGTTTCAAGTCCGCTATAATCGATCACATCATCTTTAAATTCATTTAGGATTATTATCCACGAAGCTGTTCTTTCTTCATGCGTATGTGTTGGATGCTCGTAAATCCAATGCTGAAATTTATCAACGATCGCAATCCAGGGGAAAATAGTGATGACTCTTTCTAACTGATGTTCTTTTGCTCTTTTAAGATCTGCATCGTTATCAAAAAAAGATTCCCAATGATCCATGCTAAATAGTTCCATTGCCATACTGGCAACTTCTGCAATCTCCATTGGATATTCTTTAAATCCTGTCAACTCCAAATGATGAGACAAAAAAGAATGAATAGCGTGGCCACCTTCATGCACCATTGTTGTTACATCATGCATTTGCCCGGCAGCATTCATAAAAATAAACGGGGCACCGCTTTCAGCTAACGGGCAGTTGTAGCCGCCCGGTGCTTTTCCTTTCCTGCTTTCAAGATCGAGATGATTCAGTGATTTCATTTTTTCCAGGCAGTCGCCAAAGAATGGACTTAGTTGTTTAAAACAGGCGACGGATTTTTCCAACAACTCTTCTCCGGTATTGAAAGGATGTAAAGCAGTTGTTCCTTCTGGTTCTGCTTCCAAATCCCATGGACGCAATTGATCAACCCCCAAAGCAGTTTTTTTCTTACTATATATTTTATTCACCAGCGGCAATACATGTAATTTGACTGCTTCATGAAATTTAAAACAATCTTCTTTTGTATAATCAAAACGGCCAAGTTCTTTAAACCGATAATCGCGGTAATTTTCAAACCCGGTATTTTTTGCTTCCTGGTTTCTAAGTGTTACCAATTTATCATACAATTCATCCAACTTACTTTTATTTTCCAATCTTCTTTGTTGAATTTTTCTGTAAACTTCTTCACGCAAATTCCTATCGTGACTTTCTAAAAATTTTCCTGCTTGTTGCAATGTAAATTCCTCGCCGTTCACGGTGATCATCATGGCTCCGGTAATTTGTCCAAACTGTTGTTGCAACACCGCCATCTCCGCCTGCAATGGAATATTTTCTTCCCGAAAAAGTTCTATGCTCTTACGTACACTGCGCAGGTAAGTAAAATATTTTTCTTTGTCCAGGTCATTGATCAAAGGAGATGCTACCAGTTTTTTATTCAATGCATCTGCATAAGGTTGCATCTTAGGCTGTATCTCCATGCAGAAAAAATTAAAAGCTTCTTCTAGCTCTTTATTTTCTGTATCGCATGTCATTTTAATTTGTCGCCAACATGCGTCTTCATTGATAACAGCTTCCAGTTCACTCTGGTCCTTTAACCATTGCTCCAATTTTTCCCTGGTAGAAATATCTCTTTCCAGCAAGTCCTTGAACCAGGGTTCTAATTGTTCCCAGTTAGTAAGTTGAAAATTGAAAGGAAGAAAATGTCTTTGGATTTTTTTTATGTCGGCGGAATACATGAGGGCTGGTGAATAGGTGAATAAGTCAATGAGTGAATAAATGAATGAGTGAATAAGCGATATATGATGAACTATTCACCCATTGACCTATTCACTCATTCACCTACTACGCCATCTTACGCGGTGTATTTATTTTTTTAGGAGGAGCGCTTTTTACTGCTGTTGTCTTTGGAGCTGCTGTTTTATTTGTTGCTGTTTTTTTCTCTGCAACAACATCTGATGTTTCGTCGGCTGTACCTGCATCAGACAATTTAATTTCGATGTTATTTTTTGCCAGAACCTCAAACCATTTTACCATTTTCTTCATATCGCTTCCGTAAACCCTTTCAAAATCCATATCAGGATAAACTTTTTCAAAATATGATTTGATTGCTTTTGCATCTGCTTTAGCATCTGGTAAAGTTTCTTTACTGTCTTTCATCGCAGTAAATATATCTACAAGGTTGACATTGTCCTGCTTTGTAAATATTTCGATGCTTTCCAAATGAGAAAAACTATGTAAACGATTGCTCACAAATTTTGTGCTTTTATCTTCCAGTGAACGTACGATACCGCCATCTGCTTTTGAAGAAATCAATTCAAACAAACCGCCTAATCCTGTTACTGAAACTAATTTATTATACTCCATACGTTGAAAATTTAGGGTTGCAAGATATTGTAAAAAGGCTAATTATCAGGGCATAGAAATTGTAAACTTCTATTAATATCAAAAAAAAATATTTAAACCGCCTGTTTTTTCTAAGAAGGTCGTCTAAAGAAAGGCAGAAAAATTATATATATGAGAAGAATCGGCATCATGACGTTGTTATTGAGTTTAATTTGTTCAATTTCATTCGCACAAACAGGTAGTATAAGAGGAACTTTAAGAGATAATGATGATTCATCCGCTATCAAAGGAGCAACCGTCTCTCTTTTATTACAATCAGATAGCAGCATTGTAAAAAGCGTAGTATCAGATGCATCAGGCATTTTTCAATTGGATAATTTAGCGGCAGATAGCTTTATTGTAAAAATAACCACCGTCAGTTACCAGGAACGTGTATCATTTATTACCCTAAATGAGAATGCAAGGGACCTTGGAAATATTGGCCTTAATAAACAAGGAAAGGATTTAAGTGTTGTTACTGTTATTGCAAAAGCCCCGCCTGTTATTCAAAAAGGAGATACCTCTCAATTTAGTGCTGATCAATTTAAAGTTAATCCCGATGCAACCACCGAGGATCTTATTAAAAAAATGCCGGGCATTACGGTTGATAAAGATGGTACCGTAACCGCACAAGGCGAACAGGTAAAAAAAGTTACTGTTGATGGAAAGGATTTCTTTGGCGATGATGCATCGGCAGCCTTGAAAAATTTACCCTCTGAAGTGGTTGATAAAATACAGGTATTTGACAAACTTAGCGACCAGGCACAACTAACGGGCTTTGATGATGGCAACTCAGTGAAGTCTATCAATATAGTAACAAAATCAGGTATTAAGAATGGACAGTTCGGACGTGCGTATGCAGGATACGGTACGGATAACCGTTATAATGCTGGTGGTAATATAAGTTTTTTTAAGGGTGACAGACGTTTGTCGTTCGTTGGAAATTTTAATAATATCAATCAACAAAATTTTGGTTCGCAGGACCTGCTTGGCTTGACAAGTAGTGGAAATAGCGGTCGTGGTGGTGGAAGTCGCGGTGGTGGTGGAGGTTACCAGGGTGGTGGAAATAATTTTTCGGTTGGACAATCAAATGGTATCAGCAAAACAAATGCAATCGGGATTAACTATAGTGATAAATGGGGCAAAAAAATAAATGTAACTGGTAGTTATTTTTTTAATAACAGTAGCAATGACAATGATTATACAACCAATACACAAACACTGGGAGATGATCAGCAATTCTCTGAACAAATTGGTACCAGCCACACAACGAACTTCAATCATCGCCTTAACCTGAGATTAGAATATAAAATAGATTCATCCAATTCATTATTCATTATTCCAAGTGTGAATCTTCAGAATAATAAAAGCGATTCCTATTCTTCATTGCGAACTTTAGATGACAAAGAAGATTCAGTAAATAATGCATTGGCAAATTCAAATACAGACAAGAATGGATATAACATAAGGAATAATATTTTATTCCGCCATTCATTTCATAAAAAAGGAAGGACAATATCACTTGGTTTGAATACCACTTTTACAGAAAATAATGGCGATTATACTACCGACGCTGGCTATCGTTTCTATGATAGTGTAGGTGTATTTACAAATGATTCATTGCAGCACCAGTTTTCTTCTAATCCTAC
Organism: Ferruginibacter sp.; assembly: GCA_039934735.1. GTDB lineage: Bacteria > Bacteroidota > Bacteroidia > Chitinophagales > Chitinophagaceae > Ferruginibacter. The sequence continues at coordinate 26,685 of JBDTLP010000025.1, forward strand.
CAGTGGATATACCATCGGAGGATCAATCGCCTATACAGAACCGGTAGGTAAGAAAGGGCAGCTACAAATCGCTTACAATCCTTCTGTACAAAAAAATAAATCAGATCAGCAAACCTATGATATTGATAGTTTGAAGTTCCAGGATTTTAATCCAAAGCTTTCAAATCAATTTGACAATACAATCACAACAAATAATGCAGGACTTACTTATCGTCTTTCAAGAAGCAAGGATGAAATGTTTTCTGTTGGTGTGAGTTATCAAAATACAAGATTGGAAAGCCGCAGGATATATCCAACTGCAACAAATGTTGACCAGAAGTTTACAAATTTTTTACCAAATGCCATGTGGAGGAAAAAACTTTCTACCAAAAGTAATATAAGGATATTTTACAGGGCATCTACCAATTTCCCTTCTGTAAATCAATTGCAGGATGTTGTGAACCTTACCAATCCTTTAAGAGTAAGTGTGGGCAATCCATCTTTAAAACAATCTTTTACAAATTTTCTTGCAGGAAGATATACTTACACCAATGCAAAAACAAGCCAGAGTTTTTTTGCAAATGTATTTCTACAAACAACGGCTGATTATATTTCCAATGCAATTTGGATCGCAAAAAATGATTCGACCATTCAGCAGGGAAATTTGCTAAACAAAGGTTCGCAGCTAACCAAGCCCGTTAATCTTAATGGTTACAGGAATGTTCGGACTTTCTTAACGTACAGTCTCCCAGTAAAAAAACTAAAAACAACCATTAACCTGAATGCAGGATTTGGTTATACAAAACTTCCCGGGCTTTCGAATAATATTCCAGGCATCACTGATAATATTACTTACAATGCCGGTGTTGTGTTTGCAAGTAATATCAGTGAATATGTTGATTTCAATATTTCATATAATGGAAGTGTAAACAATGCGCACACAAGGGGACAAAGTATTTCTGATAACAATTATGTGAATCATGTTATTGGCGGAACACTTAATTTATTGAATAAAAAGGGATGGTTTATACAAAATGATGTATCAAGCCAGATCTATCGTGGATTGTCGGGCAGCCTCAATCAAAATTTTACTTTATGGAATGCTGCCATTGGAAAAAAATTCATGAAGCATAAAGCTGCGGAACTTAAGTTATCGGTATTCGATCTGTTGAAACAAAATCAAAGTATCACAAGAACAGTAACGGAAAGTTATATACAGGATAATCAAAGTGAAGTATTGCAACGTTATTTTATGTTGACATTTACTTACAACCTTAAAAATTTCGGTACCCCAAAAAAAGGAGTACTTAACAGTAACGAGGAAAATGATCATCGTAACAGACCTGGTGGCGGCCCACAATTTTAGTTATTTTTGGGCTTCACGTTAATTATTTTGTTTGAACCAGGCCGATATCATTTTTAAGTTAAAGAGCGGAGATGTAACTATGTTTAAGGTTGTGGTTGCAACCTGGCAGGAAAAGGTTTACAATACAGCAATAAGTATTGTACAAAATGAAGAAGACGCAGAAGATATTACACAGGAAATTTTTGTAACGCTGTATGAAAGGATCAACGATTTTAGAGAAGAGTCAGCGCTTTCAACATGGATCTACAGAATTACAGTTACCAAATCGCTTGATCACGAGAAAAGAAAAAAAAGAGAGAAGCACGGAGGATTATTAAGAAAAATATTTCTGGTTAAAGAAGAAGATGAGCCTGTAAATTTTGATCATCCCGGAATATTGCTTGATAATAAAGAAAAAGCTGCAGTCCTTTTTAAAGCGCTAAAAAAATTGCCCGAAAAGCAACGAATCGCTTTTACCCTTCATAAAATAGAAGGTTTAAGCTACCAGGAAATTGCAGCAGTGATGAACACAACTTTATTTGCTGTTGAATCATTACAGGGCAGGGCAAAAAATAATTTGAAAAGTATTTTAGAAAAATACTATAAAGAAAATTTATAAACCAACTTAATATTTTAATACCATGCCTACACGCAGTATTGAAAAATTGATAAGCGAAACCATCGATAGTTTGGATGGAGCTAAAAGAGCTGAACCAAAGCCCTTCTTACTTACCCGTGTAATGGCATCCATAAACAATCGTGTTTCCGGGCAAAATAGCTGGACAAAGCTTGGTGCTTTTATCAGCAGGCCGGGCGTCGCATTTACAGGACTTTTATTGGTAATACTTTTAAATGTTACGATTTTTATTACCAGTAAAAACAATACTGAACGATCGGACATTGGCCAAAACAATGCTGCTGCAAAAGATGAATTCGCAATAAATGCAGCTACTATTTATGATATTGAAAACCCGGAACAATAATGAATGAGCAGCCAAAAAGCAAAGTACTGATCATCATCATTGGCATTTTATTGATTGCCAATATCGTTATGCTTGGATTCTTTTTAGCGGGTGCTGGTGATCACAATCAAAAGAGAGAGCACTCAGGTAAAAACAGTTATGTGGGTGAGTACCTTGAAAAAGAGGTTGGTTTTAATGCGGATCAATTGGCCAGGTATGATTCGCTCAGCAAGCTGCACCGGGAAGAAATGAAAGCTACTTTTGGCGAACTTTCTACCAAACGAAAAAGGACTTTCGAGGCCCTTGCGGCAGCTTCTTTCAGCGATTCAGCTATAAATAATGCCGCAAATGAGATGCATGACCGGCAAGCTGTGCTTGAATTGAGCCAGCTTCGCCATGTAAAAGAGATCAGGGACATTTGTACAGAAGGCCAGCTTCGTCGATTTGATACCGGGTTTTATAAAATATTCAGAAAACGAAGTGAAACTCATAAAGAAAAATAATATCTTTATTACAAACAATAAAACAAACTAAAATGAAAAAACAATTCTCATTATTTGTTGCTGCGATGGCGATCAGCATTTCTTCTTTGATGGCACAGGCTCCTGCCCGTCAAATGCCAACACCTGAAGAAAGGACAAAAGTAACCATGGAAAAACTTGCTGATTTTAATTTAAAGACGGACGTAAGAACAAAAGTTGAAACAATCCTTACCGATTTCTATAAAGCGCAACAATCAGCCATGCAGGAAATGCGTGCTAATGGCGGAGGCGATCGTACTGCATTCCAGGATAAACGCAAACAACTAGCTGAAGAAAGAGACGGCAAATTAAAGCAAGTACTTACTGCTGAGGAATATGGTAAATGGATCAGTGATATTGAGCCATCGTTAAGGCCACAAAGACAAGCTGCTCCGGCAACTGCTCCTGCGCCAACAACCGCACCAGCAAAACCTAATTAATACAATAAGAAATTTTGTTTAAAAGCTCCTGTAAATATGCAGGAGCTTTTACATGTATACTCAACCAGGAAGTTTCATTTTTGATCTACATCAATGATCGGCGTTGATAAAAAACTTCCAAACACTTATGGTGTTCCCACGAACAACAACATTATCACTTACTCACTTTCTAATTTTTATTTCTCCGGTTTTGTACAAGTTTATTGCTTGCTTCAAAATGTCTTTTATCTTTTTAACCGGCAAATCTTCATTCGCGTCAATCAACATGATCTTCATTCTTGAACGTTTCTCCTGTATTAAGAAAGGTTGTTCAAAACGATTTCCCTCTACAATGCCGATATAAGGTTGCCTGTATTTTTTATGATACCATAAATAACAAAACATTTTTCCTTTGTAACTGAAAAACGGCATTCCATATTTTAATTCATTCGTAATTGCCGGGTCTTGCAAAAGAATTATTTCTTTCAATACAAGGAAACAACTTTTTACGGGCTCTTCTTGTTGAAGATAAAATTGATCGATTGCTTTCATTATTATTTAACTCCGATAAATATATCAACTTCTGCGTTTGCAGGATCCATTGCTTTTTCTCCGTACACTTCAAAGTCGGAAGTAAAGGTTCTTTGCAAATCAGCATCCCAGATCTTTAGCCATTCATTAAATACAACTCCTTCCTGCAGATTTCCTTTTGCAACATGTTTTGTATAGTTGGCTTCTTCAATCATTTTACCAACCATTCCATTTGGAATATTTTCCAAGGATGAAACCTTACTACCTAAAATGGTTGTGTATGGTTTTGTATGATCTTTTTCATAATCTGTGTAAATACAATAAAGCGTATCGCCTGATTTATTCGGAATTTTTTCTATAATCCCTTCCGACATAAATTTATTCCACAATGCCGGGATGTCCTGGCTGGATTGCCCGTTTTCATTTGTGGTTCTTACCGAAATACCAATTACGCTGAATGCTGGAATGATTTGATTACTCATCTTCATTTGAATTTAGTTGTTATGCCACAAAAGTAAAATGAGGTTGTGACAACCCTATGTCAACAATAATATTTCTGGAATTGTTTTGCAGGAAATAAAAACAATAACAGGAAAAAATACAAAATATAATATTTCATAAATGTTTTTAAAGTAGGTAATAAATTTTGTGTAGTGATTAGCTTCCCTCTATAAAAGCAATAACATAACCATCCGGATCAGCAATATAAAATTCTTTACCGTAAGGCATTTCCCGTAATGGCTGTGTTATTTTAATAGATCTTTTTCTGAAATCTTCGTACAATTTTTCAAGCCCTTCAACTGAAAATATCAAATGAAGCTGTTCTTCATTATTTCTATTCTCTTTCTCAATAATAACAGTATCCGCTAATTTAATATGAATAGAATATTGATCTTTAATAAGGCCTGCATAAAAATCTTCATAGCGAAAACCAACCTGAAACCCTAAATGCGTTGTGTATAATAGTATTGACTTGTTAATATCTGTCACAAGAAATTGTGGGCTCATACCCTTTATCTTTAAATATTCAGTTGTATTCATAATATGTTTTTGTGACAATACAAAGTCAGTGAATCAGTGGCAAAAAAAATTTATGTAATGAAATCAAATAGCTTCCGTGGTTGCTATCCACATCAACCACGATCGAAAATCTGGTCGGTAAAATCACCGACCAGGGAAAAAGGGAATAAAAAATTAGTGAATCAGTGACATTGAAAACCCACATTAAAACTATTTTCCTTCCAACAATTTCTCAATCCTACCCTTCAACTCCTCATACTCCGTAAATCCCCTTGCTACCATATGAAATTTTGTTTCATCGGTTTGCACCAACACAACAGGAAAAGCGTTTACCTGTAACTGTTTCATCAAAGCAAATTCATAATAAGCCATTTCCTTGTATGTATCACTCGTTAATTTTTCAAAAAATATTTCAGTTTGTATACTGTATTTTTCAAGCAGGTGCAAATAAGCTTCGTTATCGGTGAGGTCCCTTCCTTCATAATGAAGTGCGTATTGCAGGTCGGCAGCAAATTCTATTGCACGATCAGGATAATATTCTTTATGGATGCACATAGCGATCGCGGGCTTTTCGGAATTGGGATACCAATCGCTTTCTTCAGGATTTAAAATATGCCAGAGATAATCTTTTCCAAATTCAATTCCAGTAAGAGCTTCTACATTTTTATAAGCAGTTGCAATATAGTTTGCAGAAACGCGGATATGTACAGGTTTCTCCGGCAATATCATTCCGCCACTCAAAACATCTGAATCCATCCTATCGGCAAAAATTGCAGCTATTTTTTTTATTACCGGGCTAAATCCATAGCACCATCCACAATAGGCATCGTAACAGTAAATTAAGATTGGTTTGTCCATAGTGCAAAAGTCGCATTTTTCTTTTGGATATCAGATTTCAGCAATCAGATTTTGATCTAACCCCGAGGATTGGAAGACGGATGAAACGGACTGGGCGGATGATCACGGATTTAATTTTTTGTTCCAAAAAATTTTACAGATTGTAATTCGCAATTACTTTATGACAATGAGTTGTTATGATCAACATGTTGCGTTAGCAACATAAATCCGTGATCATCCGCCCAGTCCGTTTCATCCGTCTTCCAATCATTTAATGCAGGCAAAACGCATTTTCGTATACAATAATTACCCTTTAATAATTATCAACCGCCGTTCGTTGCTTCGGAATAAAATGAATAAAAATATTTCCCCACTTTTGTTTCAGAAACATTCGGACTATTTATTTAGGATTTCAGTTCAATATTAGAGGATGTTGTAACAGAAGCAATATATAGTTATACATGTTTCTTAAGCATGAATTCTGAAATGAGTAAAACAAAAGGCGGCAAATCATTGCCGCCTTTTAATCTTATGACTACCGTTCGTTGATTGAAACCTGCCTTTCGCTTTTCCATTTACGTCCCCTTGTTTGTAATCTTAATCTTTATATCTTAACAGCCTAGACCAACCAGCTACATGCGTAATAAGATTCTAATCATATTGCTTTTTTGTGTCCCTATGGTTAGCCGTGCACAGTTCATTTTCCAAAACCTGCGCCAACAGGATGGTTTAAGTGCCAAGGAAATAAGATGCCTTTACAAAGACAATGACGGATATTTATGGATCGGTACCAGCAATGGCCTTAATCGTTTTGACGGCGCCGTTATCAGGCAATATAAAAATACCAAATACCTAAATAGTCTTTATATTAATGCTATTCTGCCGATATCGGGTAATGATAGTTTAATAATCGGAACACGCCGTGGAATCAGATTATTCAACAAAAGTACAGGTGAATTTATAAGCGATACACGTTTTGATACTTTGAACAGCGAGGTAATATCATCTATAAAACAAGATGGCTATAACAGGATATGGATCGCATCAGGAACAGGCGTATGGGTTTTTGATAAAGGAAAATTGTTTACAGCTGCTGAATTTATGCCTTCGTCTGCTCCCATGGGAAAACAAAATTATAGTATTGGAGCTTTTGAATGGGATCCATTGCGTAAAGGTTTTTGGGTAGGTGGGGATAAACCTTATTTTATTGATTGCGAAAAAAAAATAGTTTATAATAAAGAACATAACCCCTTTCATTACCCGCTACTTGATAGTTCAGCTATTTTTTCAATTGCACTTGACAATAAGAACAATATATGGTTCGGCAGTAACAATTTTTCTTCATTGATTTTTTGGGATACGCATACAAACAAAATAGATACTTATTATGAACTGGATGGCATTAAATTAAACAATGCCGCTCCCAATAAAATTTTTGTTGACCATAAGGACAGGGTTTGGATCTCTACCTGGTTGTATGCCGCATTTTTAAAAGAACCAGGTAAACCAATAAAAAAAATTCCTTTCAGCCAGTCACAAACCTATTCGATTGGTTATGGTTTTTTTAGGGATGCTATTGAGGACACAGAGGGAAATGTATGGCTTGCAACCATCAATGGTGTAAGTAAAAGCCAGTCGCAGGATCCTTTTAAAGCCATCTACCAGTTGCCAAGTTTTAATTTTTTCCTGGAAACGGGATTTGCACATGCAAACTATGTGGTGAACGATAGCAATATAATGATGGCTTGTAAGGAAGAAGGAATTATTGCCTATAATACCAATGAAAGAACTTATAAAAGATACATTGTTTCTGCTACTGACCTTGAACGCAACAGGTTTACAATGGCTGTGAAAAGTGGAACTACCTGGTGGTTTGCCGGTGATTACGGTGTTTATTATTTAGAGGCGGGGAGTGAGCAATTGAAATTTTTTGACAAGGTTAATATGAATGCTGAAAATCATGCAGCTAATTTTATTTTCAATGATGCTGTTGGCAATATTTGGTTCCAGTCTGTTCACGATGCGTTATATCGTTATAATCCCAATACAAAAAAACTGGATCGTTTTGATGGTAAAGATTCTACTCATGGCCTCTTTCATTTTAGCCCGCTCACTTCTTTTGCATTATTGAAAAATCATAACCTGATCTTCGCTTTAAATAATAAAGGCTTTTTAAAATTTGATCCGGCAACAGAACAATTTTCTATGATCGAAATAACAGGAAAGCCTGTGTTCACTATTACAGAAATGCGTGAAGACAATAAAGGAAATATATGGACGGCTTTGAGTGGCAGGGGTATTGTAAAATTTGATCAAAAGGGGAAATATCTTGATAGTATAAATACAAGCAACGGCCTCATAATCGATATTATAGGAAGCCTTGCCATTGACGGCCGTGGATTTATTTGGGCAGGTACCAGGGAAGGGCTGGTATTTTTTAATCCAGAAACAAAGGATATTACAAAAGTTGAAATTGATCTTGGGCAAACATTGCAGGATTATTGGAACAATGTATGTATCTACAATGGAAAAGTGTATGCGATCATGCTTGATCATGTGGTTGTAATTGATCCTTTCCTGTTTGAAGCCATTCACGTTAAGAATGCGCCACATATTACTTCAGTAAAAATATTTGGAAAAGAAATTACAGATAAAGTAAATGAAAACACGCTTAATCTTTCTCCAAATGAAGATTACCTGACCTTCCAGTTTGCGTCTCTCAATCACCGTGAGATCCCTTCATTGCAATACAGTTATCAATTGGAACACGTAGATAAAGATTGGATAAATGTTGCCCGTAACATTTCGGTATCATACAATAATCTTTTGCCGGGCGATTATATATTCAAAGTAAGGAGTACAGATGAACATGGGAAATGGATGGATAAGATCACCAGTCTAAATATACATGTTGAACCGCATTGGTGGCAAACATGGTGGTTCCTCAGCATTTGTGTTTTGGTTGGTATTTTATTGCTGATGCTCATTTACAGGAATGCCGCACGCCTTAGTCAAAGAAAAAATATTGACAGGACCATTGATTACTTCGCTAATTCTGTTTATGGTGAAAATTCAGTGAACGAGATCTGCTGGGATATTGCACGTAACTGTATTGCTCAATTGCAATTTGAGGATTGCGTTGTGTATCTATTGGATGAAAAAAGAAATGTGATGATTCAGAAAGCTGCTTATGGACCAAAAAATCCAAAGGGACATGAGATCGTTAATCCTATTGAGATTGCATCAGGATATGGCATTGTTGGAACTGTATGGGCTACCGGCAAGGCACAGCTGATAAATGATACTTCAAAAGATAAACGATATATAGTTGATGATGAGAAACGCAATTCAGAAATATCTGTTCCAATTTTTCATGATGGAAAAGTGATTGGTGTTATTGATTCTGAACATGCGCAAAAACATTTTTTTACTGAGAGTCATTTAAAAGCATTGACAACAATTGCTTCTATCAGCGCCAATAAAATTGCAGAAGCCAATGCAGAAGAGATGGCTAAACAGAATGAAATGAAATTACTGGAGATTAATAAAATGCTTGCAGAAAGCCAGTTAATGGCATTGCGTGCTCAAATGAATCCACATTTCGTTTTCAATTGTTTGAACAGCATACAGGAATGTATTGTTACAGAAAAATATGGTGAAGCGAGTAAATACCTCAATAAGTTTTCAAAACTTTTCAGAACAGTACTTAATAACTCCGGTAAAAAACTGGTATCCATCGAAGAAGAAAAGGAAGTATTGGATTTGTATATCGAACTGGAGCAAATGCGTTTTGAACAAAGTTTTACGGTAGAGATGATCGTTGACCAGGAGCTGGAAGTAGATGAAGTATTGCTGCCATCCATGTTATTACAACCTTATGTTGAAAATGCATTGTGGCATGGTTTGATGCATAAGGATGGTGAGCGAAAAATGAAAATTAAATTTGAAAGAGTGAATGAGGACTTATTCAGGTGTACCATTGATGATAATGGTATTGGCCGTAAAAAATCTTTTGAATTAAAAGAACGACAAAGCAAGGCCAAGAGGCATGAATCAAAAGGATTGAAGATCTCCAAAGACAGGCTTAGTATTTTGGAGAAACAAGGTTATCATGCAAGCATCAACATCATTGATAAATATGATGATGACGGTAATGCAACAGGTACAGCAGTGGTAATAGAACTATCAACATTCTTAAAAAATATTTAAACCCATTTTATGATAAAAGCGCTGATCATCGACGACGAACAAAAAGCAAGGAATATCCTGGATCATTATATCAAAAATTTTATTCCCGAAATCACAGAAATAAAACAAGCTGACTCGGTTGACAATGCCCTTGAAATATTAAAAACGTACGAACCCGGCATCGTTTTTTTAGATGTTGAAATGCCCCATAAAAATGGTTTTGATTTTTTGGTTTCATTAAAAGATCCTGCCTTTGATGTGATCTTCACAACTGCTTATAATCAATATGCTATACAGGCTATTCGTTTCAGTGCGTTGGATTATTTATTAAAACCTGTTGATCCGGATGAATTGAAAGCTGCTGTTGCAAGGCATGCTGAAAAGAAAGAATCTGTGCTGGAAAAAAAGCAACTCTTCGATAATCTTGTCCAGAACATGGATAAGAAAGACGTCAAAGATTTTCGCATCGCTGTTCCATCCAATGAAGGTGTTTACTTTTTTACTATTGATGAAATATTGAGACTGGAAGCAGACAGAAGTTATACGCATATTCATCTTGTTGGAAAAAGGCCTTTTATCGCCAGTAAAACGTTGAAACATTTTGAAGAGATGCTTGATGAATTTCAATTTATACGCACACATAAATCACATCTTGTAAATCCACGTCATATAACACGGGTTAGTAATGATAATGAATTTGTATTGCTTACTGATGGATCGAAAGTGGAAGTTTCAAGGCGAAAGAAGGATGATGTGTTGCAGCAACTTAAACTGCGTTAAAATGTAAGATGTAAGATTTATGATTTTAATACTTTACAAATCTTACGTCTTAAATCTTACATCTTACATCCCTTGGGAGTTTTAATCCCACCGTTCAATAATTGGATCCTAAAATTCCGTTTTAATATTATTTCCTTTGTTGCATAACGAAGAGACAATAATTTATGACATATTTTTTTATACTTATCGTGGTGGGTATTATCGGCGGGCTGATCTTCTTATTAAATAAGAAAAAAAAGGCTTTCTTTCACGAGGCAAGCATTGATGCAGATGCTATTATTCTAAGCATACATTTAACGGGAATATGTATAAAAGATGAGATCCAGGCAGTCATTCAACTACAGGTATTGCCTGAGATGGGTAAAAGTTTTGTTAGTGAAATCAAAGAAATGCTCAGTGCCATTGAATACACACAAACCCAACCCGGAATTAAAATAAGGGTAAAGTACGACCCCCGGAACTTTAAAGAAATGGTGATCCTGAGGGAAAGTATTTCCCGAACCTTTAAGACAAGGACTGTAATGGTTTGATTTGATAATTTGATGATTTGATAATGAAAAGCATCTTTTATACTGAAATGATGAACAACTTTACCAGGCCTTCATTTTCAAATTACCAAATTATCAAATTAATCCGTTTGTTAAACGAAACTTACCGTTTGGTAACTTCAAGATTTAAAAATGATTTTATACTATTTCCTTTGTGTTACAAAAAAAGAACAATTAAATAAATTAATAATTAAGCAGGTTAATTTACAAATTTCTTAATGAGGGTTTTATTACGTTGGTTTTTAGGTTATAAAAGGTTACCGTGGTTGGTAACCTTTTTTCTTATTAGGATTATATAATTAGAGGATTGGACGATTGTTATTAGGTTGAAATATTTTAATTAGGTATTTAATCCTATAATCTTAATAGTTATTCCATCCTAAAATCATCTAATCCTATAATCTTAATACCGGAAATGTATTCAAACCCGCCGATTAAAAGATGACCCCAATATTAATGCTGCAATCATCTTTTCTTTGTGTAACAAAACAATTAAAACTACTGACATGAAAAAATATACTACAGATATGGCTAAATTGATCAGCCTTGTTATCATCACCCCTTTATTAGTGATGACATATACAACAATTCAAAATACTATTTCTCCTAAACAGGTTAATCAAATTAATCAAACACAGGGTGCTGTTACAGGAGCTACACCCGTTTCTATCGGGCTAATGGATAAAACAAAAACGCCGCCTGTAGATAATATCAACTCAAATGAAAACAATGAGTATATGTTGGTTAGGTCAATATGGGGCAAAGAAGAAAAGGGATTGAATGGTGCCAGTAATTCACAAGCAGCTGTTGCATCAAACAGGTTTGCCCTGGTATTATTATAAAGTAAGTAGATCCATCATAAATAAATGAATAGCCCCGGACGCAAGTTCGGGGCTATCGTTTTATCGAATAATTACTTTTTTTAATGCGCTTCCAACCAATTTATTCCAGATCCTATTTCTGCATCTGTAGGAACATTGTTTGGCAATGCCAATGCATGTTGCATACAATCAATGATAACAGGCTTCACTGCTTCCAACTCCGTTTTTAAAACATCAAAAACCAATTCATCATGTACCTGCAACAACATCTTCGATTTGAATTGATGTTTAGCAAATTCCTCTTGAATTTTTATCATGGCCAGTTTTATCATATCTGCTGCTGTACCTTGTATGGGAGAGTTGATCGCATTTCGTTCTGCAAAACCACGTACCGTAAAATTGGCTGAATTGATATCTTTTAACCAGCGCTTACGGCCCATCAGCGTTTCCACGTAGCCGTTTTCTTTGGCGAAATTGATTGTGTCGTCCATGTATTTTTGAATATTGGGAAATTGCTTTTTATAATTATCAATGATCTCTTTTGCTTCTGATCTTGGAATACCTAAATTTTCTGCAAGGCCGAATGCACCTTGTCCGTAGATGATACCGAAATTCACACTCTTCGCTTTATAACGCATTTCTTTTGTTACGGCCGATTCTTCTACATTAAAAACTTTGGCGGCCGTTGCTGTATGAATATCCTTGCCTGTTGTAAATGCGGCGCACATATTTACATCGCCACTTATTGCAGCCACAATGCGCAATTCTATTTGAGAATAATCAGCAGAAACCAACACATGATTTTCATCTCTTGGAATAAAAGCTTTTCGGATCTCTCTTCCTCTTTCAGTGCGTATTGGAATATTTTGCAGGTTTGGATTATTGCTGCTAAGCCTTCCTGTTACAGCAACTGCCTGCGCATAACTTGTGTGCAGCCTTCCTGTTTTTGGATTGATCAGTTCAGGCAACGCATCTACATAAGTGTTTTTAAGTTTGGTATATTCCCTGAAACTTAAAATATCATCTACTATTTTATTTTGAGAGGCCAGTTTCAACAACACATCTTCACCCGTAGCATATTGACCGGATTTTGTTTTTTTTGCTTTTGGATCTAACTGTAATTTTTCAAACAGTACTTCGCCAAGTTGTTTGGGTGAAGCCAGGTTGAACCTTACTCCCGCTTGCTTGTAAACGCTTTCTTCTGCAAGCTTTGCTTCTTTTTCCAGTTCAACAGAATATTCTTTCAGGAAGTTTTCATCAACACGGATTCCCTCAAACTCCATGGCTGTCAGCACTTTTACCAATGGGTTTTCAACTTCATAAAAAACTTTTTCAACGGATTTTTCTTTTAACTGAGGAAGAAAAATATTTTTAAACTGCAAGGTAATATCAGCATCTTCCGCAGCATACTCTTTTACTTTTTCAATGTCAACATCACGCATGGTACCCTGGCCCTTCCCTTTTTTGCCGATCAGTTCTTCAATATGTACGGGCTCGTATCCTAAATATCGGGCACTTAGCAGATCCATATTTCTTTTACCATCCGGGTCAATTACGTAATGTGCAAGCATCGTATCAAAAGTATCACCCGTTGGTTCTATTCCAATCCATTTCAATATCAGCAGGTCATATTTGATATTATGCCCGATCCATGTTTTTGTTTTATCAGCAAATAGTGGTTTAAAATTTTCAAGCACTTTCATACATTCATCCGTGTTTGAAGGACACGGAACATAATAGCCTTCTCCTGCTTTAATACTAAAACTCATTCCAACAAGCTCTGCTACGTTTGCATCTATATGAGTTGTTTCAGTATCAAAGCTGATCGTTTTTTCTTTTGATAAAAGTTTTACCAGGTCTGCGATTGTCTTATCATTATCAACAAGTGAATAATTATGAGGCGTGTTGTTGATGTTTTTTGTTGGGGCACCATAACTTTCGGATTCGCTTTCAGTTGACTCTACAACATTTGTTTCAGGTTGTGCAACCGTGTTACCAAAAAGATCCAATTGAGCAGGCTTCTCCGGCGCAACCTGTTGAACTGAAGCAATGGCAAGATCTTCTCCCAGAATTCTTTTGGCCATTGTTTTAAATTCCAGTTCGGTAAAAATTTCTGTAAGTGCTTCCCGGTTCCATTCTTTCATACAAAAATCATCTTCGTGAAATTCTACCGGCACATCCAAAATAATGGTGGCCAGTTTTTTACTCATGATCGCATTCTCTTTACCATTCCTTATTTTTTCTCCGAGTGCTCCTTTTATATTATCAGCATTGGCCAGCATATTTTCTATCGAATTGTATTCTTTTAAAAGTTTGGCTGCCGTTTTTTCTCCAACACCTGCAATGCCGGGAATATTATCAACGGCATCTCCCATCAATCCAAGAATGTCGATCACCTGGTTTACATTGGCGATATCCCATTTTTTACAAACCTCTTCCGGACCCATGATCTCAACCGTGCCGCCCTGGTAACCGGGTTTATAAATTTTTATTTTTTCAGAAACAAGCTGCCCATAATCTTTATCGGGTGTTACCATAAAAACTTCGTAGCCTTCTTTCTCTGCTTTTTTGGCAAGTGCGCCAATAATATCGTCGGCTTCATAACCGTCCAACTCAATAACAGGAATATTAAAACCCTTGATGATCTTTTTTATATCGGGAATGGATGATATAATATCTTCCGGCGCTTCCTGCCTGTTTGCTTTATAATCTGCAAAATCAATATGGCGTTCAGTTGGTGCATGCGTGTCAAAGCACACCGCTATATGTGTTGGCTTTTGGTTATTGATCAATTCAATAAGTGTATTGGTAAAGCCAAATTGCGCATTCGTATTGCGTCCTTTACTTGTTATGCGTGGGCTGCGAATAAGCGCATAATAAGCACGAAATACAAGGGCCATGGCGTCGAGGAGGAAGAGTTTTTTCTGCATATTTTATAAAATTAAAGGAAATGATGGATATCTATATTATGATTCATACTTACAGATAACCTCAAATATAAATTAGCTATAAGTTTATAGCTAATTTATTTGGCTATAAATTTATAGCTAATTACCTTTGTCAAAATTATTCAGCATGAAAATAATAATTGGCCCATCCGCAGAAGGAGAATTTTATTTTGAAAGAGATCACCTCAATGTGCATTTTTGGAAAAAGCTTAAACAAAGCCATCATCTTTCAATTGCTGCCCCACGCCGAGTAGGAAAATCATCCTTTATGTTAAATCTACCGTCCTCAGACAAATATAAATGCATATATCTCATTACTGAATCCATCAATGAACCTAATGAGTTTTTTAAAAAAATATATAAAACTTTACTTGATCAGCTAAATAGAGGGGGCAGGTTTAAGCAGTTTTTTGACGATGTTTTTAAAAGACTTGAGATTAAAAAAATTTCCCTTTCAGAAATAGAATTTGGGAAAAATGAAATTAATTATTTTGATGAAATATTATTACTGTGCAAAGAGGTAAAGGAATCTGAATTTAAATTAGTGTTACTCATAGATGAATTTTCCCAGACAGTAGAAAATATTATCACAGACCAAAGCAAAGAAACGGCTAGAAATTTTTTGCATCAATGTAGAGAACTTAGGCAAAGCCCCGATATAAAATCAAAAATCAGTTTTGTTTACACAGGTTCCATAGGATTAGAAAATTTAGTATTATCTATTGATGAGCCCCGCTCCATAAGTGATCTTGGCCATTTTACGATTCCTCCACTTTCAAGAGAAGAAGCCAGGTTAATTGTAACACAAATAATTGATAACGACCCTGTCGCATTTTCAGCAGGGAGCGAGGATTATTTATTTAATAAACTTAACTGGCTTCTTCCATTTTTTATACATGTCATCATGGGAGAAATTGAGACACTCTGCATAGAAAAAAATACTGCCACAATTACCAATACTATTATTGATCAGGCTTTTGATAAAGCACTTCATAACCGGAGTTATTTTGAGCATTGGCTGGTAAGGTTAAGGACCATTTTCAAAGGGAATGATTTTAGTTGTGCAAAAGAAATACTTAAAATTGCTACGGTAAAAGATGGAATAGACTCATACGAACTTCATGATAGTATTACAAAATATGGAATAGAAGATGCCGCACCACTTATTAATATCCTTCAACATGACGGCTATCTTATAAGAGATCACGTGTCTGAAAAATACAGGTTCAACTCTCCATTATTACAAGCATGGTGGAAAAAAAATATTGTTATTTAATACCGATTAATAAAAATTATGCAAGCATTAAAAGGATTATACCACGCAGACAAATTAGATGCAAAAACATTTGTAGATAATTTCATCATACGGCTAAAAGAATACAAAGCCATTATTGACAATCTTAAGCAGCAGAAAAAGAAACCGTTGCAACATTTTTTAATAACAGGTAAAAGGGGGTTGGGAAAATCAACCTTATTAAGAAGAATATTCATTGAAGCTGAAAGCGGCCCATCATTAAATAAAAAAATGTTTGCGGTAAGGCTTGGTTCAGAACAATACAGGCTTAGCAGGTTATTTAAATTATGGGAAATAACGATTGAACAACTAGGGAAAAACAATCCAGAACTTTTGAAACAAAAGCATAAGCTATCAATCAGTAAAGATTACGAAGAAAACCTGGTGCATATCATAAATGACCTGCTGGTACAGACCGGTAAAACATTGCTTCTATTAATAGATAATTTTGACGAATTTATTGATAAAATCCCAGCCAAAGACCAGCATGCATTAAGAGAAGCATTGATCCTTTATCCTATACAAATAATCGGTAACAGTGTATTTTACGACGATCATTTTAAAAGTTATGATAAGCCTTTCTTTGATTTTTTTAAACCTGTTCATTTACAAAACCTGGACAAAAAAGAAGCTGAGGAATTTATTAAATTAAGAGCAGCAAGTGAAGGGATAGAAAATTTCGAACAGATATACAAAGGGCAAAAAGGAAAAATAGATACCCTTCGCATACTTAGCGGCGGTGTACCCAGAACCCTATTGATATTATTAAGTATTGTTTCCAAAAAAAATACCGGTGATGCAGTTGATTATTTACAGGAAATGATTGAACAGGTAACACCGCTTTACCAGGACCGTATGAAAGCACTTTCCCCACAACAACAGGAAATTATGCATCATCTTGCTATGAATTGGGACCGGACTCCTGTAAAAATACTGGCAGATGAAATGCGTTTGCCCAGCAAAACAGTATCAGCACAGCTAACACAATTAGAAAGTAGTGGCTACATCAATAAAATAGATATTCCTGGTCGCAACCATTATTACGAAATCGACGAACGCTTTTTCAACATCTGGCTATTAATGAGCGAAGCTGCACCTCATGATGTAAAAAGAGTAATCTGGCTTACAAGGTGGTTAGATGTTTTTTACAGCAATCATGAACTGGAAGATTTTGCAATTTTTTGTAATGATGGATTAACAGAAGCTAAGGCTGATAATCGTTTCCTTATTGCCCAGGCATTAAGCTCGAGTGAAAAGCTAAGTGAAAAAAGTAAAAAATTTATTGTAGAAAAAACATTATCTGATTTAATGGATAAAGTTCCTGAAGTAAAAGTTTGGGCTGATGACTATCAAAAGAATTTAATAAAAAAAGAAGAAAAATTAACAAATGAAATATTTGATTATATAGAGGAAAAAAAGTATAGTCTTGCAATAGTTAAATTAAAAAAATTAGAAGAAATAAATGAAGGAGTGGCTTTTTATGGAATGGGTATTATTTCATTCCTTTCTAACGATTACCCAAATACTGAAAAATATTATTTAATGGCAGTTGCTAATGACGATACTAATGCAATGTATAATCTTGCTAATTTCTATGGTGATATTAAAAAAGATTATATAAACGCAGAAAAATATTATTTAATGGCTGTCGCAAAAGGACAAAGTTTGGCAATGTATAATCTTGCTAATTTATATAATAATATTAAAGTGGATTACATAAACGCAGAAAAATATTATTTAATGGCTGTTGATAAGGGACATACAGATGCTATGTTTAATGTTGCTAACCTATTTAAAAATAAAAAACAAGATTATGCAAACGCGGAAAAATATTATTTAATGGCAGTCATCAAAGGCGACAGCTCTGCCATGTATAACCTTGCATTATTATATAAAAACATAAAAAACGATTCTCAAAATGCAGAAAAATATTATTTAATGGCTGTTGGTAA
This sequence comes from Ferruginibacter sp., assembly GCA_039934735.1. Classification (GTDB taxonomy): domain Bacteria; phylum Bacteroidota; class Bacteroidia; order Chitinophagales; family Chitinophagaceae; genus Ferruginibacter. Next base: position 44,830 of record JBDTLP010000025.1, read on the forward strand.
AGGACATACCTCTGCCATGTACAATCTCGCTTTATTATATAAAAACGAAAAAAAAGATTCCAAAAATACTGAGAAATATTATTTACTGGCTGTTAGTAAAGGGCATATAGCTGCTATGCACAACCTCGCTAATTTTTATTTCACTAACAATATTGATGGTCAAAAATTAAAAGCACTTGAATTTTCTAAAAGGTATCTTGACAAAGGCAACAAAAATATTGATGGCATTAATTTATATGTTCGTCTCCTTTTATGGAATGGCAAGATAAAAGAAGCAAACGAAAGAATGATTGCCTTTTTAAATAGCGATATTGATACTAATGATGTAATAGACATTATCTCTAATACCCTGATATATTTTTTAGTTTTTAAACAAAAACAAATTTTATACAGCCTATTCAACGGGACTTCCAACCTAATTGATAAATACAAACCGGTCTATTATGCCCTTCTTCACCAAATGCAGGATAAATATTTGAAAGAATATTTAAGAATGCCTGAGGAGTTGCAGGAGCCTATAGAAATGATTTTAAGTTTCGTAAAAAAAGAACAGGAAAGGTTAGGTCTTTCCTAACTTTAAAATAATAAAAGGAGGTTTTTTAAATCTCCTTTTATTATTTTACTAAAACTTATGTTCCAAATAAACCGGCAACATCGCCCGCCAAGTTGGCCAGTCATGTTTCCATTCATGCCCCCATACATCCAGTTCATGATTGATTCCTTTGTTGGAAAGTATTCCAGAAAATTTTCTTGAAGCTTCCGGATCTTCATAATCACCGCTGCCTGTAAGAATATGAATGTGATTGCTTTTGCGGATATTTTGTAAATACCAATCGTCTGAAAGATTTGGTATATAATGAGCTGGTGAATTAAAGTAAACCTGGTCGTCGTAAAAACCTTTGGTGTATTCTGTAAGATCATAAACACCGCTCATGGCAATAACACCATCGATAAGATCAGGACGTTTTAAAAAAAGATTCATGCTGTGTAATGCACCAAATGATGCGCCGCAGGTGATGATGGGCGTTTCGTTGGAAGTATTTGTTTTTATAAAAGGAATTACTTCATTGAATACATAGTCATTGAACTGGTTTTGCCTGATGGCTTTGTGTTCGCCGGCCATTTCATTGTTGAGCCAGCTTTCATTGTTGATACTGTTGATGGAAAATATCCTGAGCTTTCCGCCATTGATATAAGGAGCCAGTGTTTCCATTAATTGAAAACGTTCATACTCCAGGTAATCTGCGGCGGCTGTTGGTACAAGTAATAATGCAAACCCATAATCGCCATAAGCCACAATTGGCATTTCTTTTTGTAGTGCCGGGCTGAACCAGCTTGATAATTCTCTTTTCATAACAGTATCATTTTGTGAGTTTGTAAATATATAGACAATAATTAAATTGACTTCCTTAATTATGTGATTAAAAAACAATTTTTTTGATGCAGCGGCTTGTCTTTAGAAGGATTCAAAATCGATTAATATTATCAAAAAAATGATGAGCACGTAAAGCCGAAGGCAAATTCTATTTTCGAAAAAAATTTAAAATTAAATTATTACAAAAGCATTTTTAAAGACTTATATAAATAATTGCCGAGAAAGCTTATTTTTACCCCCTTAAAACATTTAAGCATATGTTCCGTTTTATCAAATCCGCCTTATTAGCAGTATTAGTATTGATCGCCTTCAATTCTTGCGAAAAAGAATTGAGTAAAGAACTTGGTACTGATGATACACAGGGAACCCAGTCGGGCTCATCTATTTACACCCTTGATGGGCAGCCATTTACATGCACCACCCCGTTAATAAACGGTGATTATGTGATAGCGACCGCATTAAACAATACCAATAGTGTGATCATTAATGTAAACGTTACCACAATTGGCACTTATACAATAGCAACCGGGCTTATTAATGGGATCCAGTTCACCGGAACCGGCACTTTCACTACAACAGGAGCGCAGACAATAACTTTATTTGGTTCTGGCACGCCAGAACTTGCCATTACTGCCGTTTATTCTCCTGGAACAAATGGTTGTGCTTTTAATATTACAGCTACTACTGCTGCGGTAACACCCGTGGCTGTTTTCACTACGCTAGGTGCACCCGCTACATGTACAACGCCGGTGATCAATGGTATCTATGCACCAGGTGTTGCCTTAACCAGTTCCAATACCGTGGTATTGGGGGTTAACGTAACTACTGCGGGTGCCTACAATGTAACATCAACAGCTGTTGATGGTATTACATTTAGCGGCAGCGGTACATTGGCGGTAGGTGCTCAAACAATTACTTTGACAGGTACCGGTACACCAACAAGTGCGGGCCCTGCAGTATTTACACCAGTTACAAACGGTTGTTCATTTACAATAACTGTAAGTGCATCAGGTGGCACTTCTGTTTTCACCTATAATGGTGCTCCGGGTGCATGTACTACTCCTGTTGTTGCTGGTACTTACACGGCTGGTTTTCCATTAACAGCAAGCAATACACTAACTATTACAGCTAACGTAACTACAGCTGGTACTTATAGCATTAGTACAAACACCGTTAATGGAATGACATTTACAGCAAGTGGTACAATAGCAGTTGGAACATCTCAAACCATTGTACTTATAGGTTCGGGTACACCTACCGCTGCTAATACAAGCAGCTTTTCAATTGCAGCAAATGGCTGTACATTTCCTATAACTACTGTTGCGCCACCAGCAGCCGCATTTACTTATGGCGGAGGTACGGGAGTTTGTAGCCCTATTACAATAGATGGTACATACAATACTGGCAATGCTTTAACTGCTACTGCTAATACAGCAACGATACAGGTAAACGTTACTACCGCTGGTACATACACGATTACAACCAATACCGTAAATGGTTATAGTTTTTCCAGTACAGGCGTATTTCCTACTACTGGTGCACAAACTGTAGCCTTAGGTGGTAGCGGAACACCAGTTGCCGTGGGTACAGACAATTTTACTGTTACGGGTGGATGTACTTTTAATGTTCCAGTAACAGTACCTTCAAGTCCTTGCACTGGTTTGATGGATGGTAAATTCGATATGACAGGACAATTTACTTTAAACGGTTTTTCGTTTGGGATTGCAACAGGCTCAGGTACATACCAGGTAACTATACAACAAAGCCCACTTCAGCTTGACGTCTTTTTTCCGGGAGATAACCCTCCTGCACCAGGTACCTATAGCATTGGTACTGTAACGATGCATAGCCTTTATATTTCAGGCCCTACTGCAATAGATTGGAATGCAACGAGCGGTTCTGTATATGTTAGCACAAGCGGTGGCCAAACTGTTGTAGAATTTTGTAATGTTAGCTTTAGCGGAACAAATCTTGGTGGCGGTGCAAATTTAAGTTCAACAGGTGCTGGTAAAATGGTTTTTTAAACCTGGTCAGTAACGGGTTTCGTTTGTAGATAAGTGTTAGTGAAATATAAATCATTTAAAATTTTAGCTCTGCCCGAAAAGCAGGGCTTTTTTATTTGACCATTGAATATTGTACGTTGTATATTGAACATTTCTTATCCCTACAACTTTTTTTAATTTTCTATATGCACAAAGAATATTGGATATTCAAAGTAACGCTCTCTATTACAGCACCCCTTCCTTTATTTCCGTCCATAACTCACGGTAGCTCTTAGCCGCATAGCTGCTATTGGCAAATTCCATGATCGGTGCTTTGTGTATACCCATTTTTTCTACATCGCTGAGATAGGGTATATAATTTTGAAAGAAGCGTTTGTCTTTATACAATTCATCCATGATCTCGTTGTGCATGTTTTTCCTTAGATCGGTCATGCTGAAAAAACACATCATTTTATTGATATCAAGATCCTTTTCTTTGAAATAATCTTTCACCATATGATAGGTCCTGATGGAAAGCGTAGTCGGTATAACTGGCATCAAAACAATATCAGCCGCACTAAAAATATTTTCACTCAGCACACTGAATCCCGGGGGACAATCAATAAAAATAAAATCATATTCTTCTGTAAGTGGCTTTAAGGAGTTCTTCAGTTTATTTTTTGAATGCCTCATTTCTTCCATCATTACATCAAAACTTTTGGAAGAATTATCTGCCGGAATTACATCAAGCATTTCAAAATCGGTTGAAAGAATTGCATTTTCCAGGCCACCTTCCTTGGTAATTAGGGTCTGCTGATTATGTCACCCGCCACATTTCATTCAAAATGGATCGCTGTGG
>JBDTLP010000026.1:0-48488 GCA_039934735.1 Ferruginibacter sp.
TCTATAAAATACAGGACAGTAACCGATTTGATATAAAATCAGCAGACCCTATTTAGGCATGTTTATAATTTTTAGGTTATAAATGTATAGAAATAAATGCTCCCAAAAATTAAGAATATTTTTATATAAAAACTCAAATGGTTTATCAAAACCTTCAATCTTAAATCAGCAATCAATTAAAGAAATAAAAAAAAGTAGTCTTGCTGGTGATATTAATTATAATTATTTATTGAACACATTATTCATTGCTATATTCTTTACCAGCAAGAAATGTTTGCCAATATTTTTTTGTTAGGATGCCAAAGTAATATCTACCTGATAAAACAAAATGAACAAATGCAAGGATTATTATTATAGGTTGACCATTAAAAAATGGTATAAAAAAACCTCGAGGCCTAATTCCAAAACTTATGGTATGCAAAGTTGGGCTAAAAGACAAAAAACCAAAATACCCAATTATTAGCAATAAGCCTAAAGACAAAGTTCCTAATTGGTGATTTTTATAAAATAAAATCCCAGTCAGCAATAAACAACCAAGCGCTAAATAATGTTTCCAATTCAAGTTAAAATTTTGTATGCTGACCGTAAATAATAATATGATCGTATAAATTACCAAAACAAGAAACGGAATAAAGTCTAAAAAGTATTTTTTCTTATTTCTATTCATTGAAGAAATGCTTTGGTCATTTTTACTAACTCACGACACATTGAATATCGCACGTTGCATATCGAAAATTATATGCACAAAGACTCAGAAAATAATAGCGCTCCAACACTCCTAAACCCCATCACCAAATTTCCAAATCTCCAAATTATTTGTACCTCAAATTCAAACTAATAATATCCGATGTCAATCCATTGCTTCTTTTATAATGACCATACCGGACTTCAATCATGTTCCAGTGTTTATGTTTCAGCAATCCTTTCGGTGGCGCATAACGGATTCCTGCACCAAAGAACTGGCTGTGGAATTTAGAATAATCATAATTGCTGCTGTAATACGGTTCTGTTTCCTGGTGTTCTAAATAAGGAGCAAAATAATCAATAGCAGTTTGTGTATAATACCGGTAAAAGGGTGTGAAGGAAAAGAAAGTTGTTATTTTAAAAGATGTTTCTATATCGGCAGTATGCGCATTCAATCCCCAATCATCTTTATAAAAACGATACATGCCACGTAAGATGACCCTGTCTCCTAAAAAATAATTTGCTCTTAGTGCAATAGGGATTTTAAACCTTGATGAGGGTAGTTTTTCATTGGTAAGTTTATAACTATTATAATAAATACGGTGAAAGGGAAGGCTTAAATAACCTTGTTGATAAGTAAGGTCAAGCAACCACATTAATTGAAAACGCTGGTTCACAATTTTAGAAAATGAAAATGAGCCGCTGAATGTATTGCGTTGCTTGTACGGATAATGATAGCGGTTGGGTGCATCATACAACCCACCGGTATTGGCTGTACGCATTTCTACAGGCAAAATTATTTTCACATTGTCAATATAAACCTGCGCCCTTGCAGTGAACTCACTACTGCGGTCTTTTGATTTTTTTGAGAAACCTCCTGCAAAACCATAAGACCGGTAATCTGATTCATAAGAATAGGAAAGATTGTTTAAAAAAGAACTGCCTCTTTTTTCATCTGTCACGGTACGAGTAATGGATGGATAAACCCTGGCATCTTTGCTGGAAGCAGATGATATTGTATTAGGATCAATTTTATCTGATGATGCAGAAGTATAATAATCTATACCTAAGTTTGTATTAAGTTCTTCTTTGCGCCCGTGTCTGTTGTAACGTAAAAATTTTACTTCAATGTTATTGGAATAGTCTTTTAGTTTTTCTGTACCGATACCACCTGTTACGGCTGAATTATCTCCACGCTGGCTATAATAACTGCTCACCAGGTTGATCTCGTCCAGTTTTAGTTTACGTGATTTATAATTTGCAGAATCTTTTACCTGTGCAAATGTTCCAAATAAATTAATATACAATCCTACTACAACCAGGCAAATTCTTTTCATCTAAAGCGGTGTGATTATTTCAGCTTCAAATTTAACGTAATAATATCTGAATTCAACCCGGTGCTTCGATTGTAATGCCCATAACGAAGTTCCACCATGCCCCAGTTCTTAATTCCCAGCACTCCTTTTGGAGGAGCATACCTTAATCCACCACCAAAAAAGTTACTGTTGAATTTTGAAAGATCATAATTGCTGGTATAAAATTCCTCAGATGTTTTATGCTCGTTTATTGCTGCAAAATAATCTACACCTGTTTGATGATAATATCTGTAAAAAGGCGCGATGGAAAAAAATGGTGTTACTTTAAATGAAGTTTCAAGATCGATTGTGTTTGCATTCAATCCCCAGTCATCGTGGTAGAAACGATAAAAAGAACGAAGAATTATTTTATCGCCCAGAAAATAACTGGCCCTGAAACCGAGTGGTATTTTTAAACGGCTTGATGGAAGTTTTTCAATTTTTGCATTATTAAGATCTTCTTTAAAATACACTCTGTGAAAAGGCAATGATAAAAATCCTTCCTGTTTTACAAGGTCTGCAATAAACATTACCTGTAAACGCTTATTGATTACCTGCGCCAGTGATAATGATCCACTAAAAGAATTTCTTGAACTCGTTTGATAATTTTCATGTTCACCGCCATTACCAGTGTTTGAGGCTGTTCTCAATTCCACTGGATAGATTAATGAAACTTTATCCAGGTATGCCTGCGCTTTAATTCCCAACTCCCTGTTTTTATCTTTTGATTTAATGCTAAAGTTTGCACCAAATCCAAATGATTTGTAATCAAATTCTGTAGAAGCAGAAATATTTAGCCCAAGCGAAGTGCCTTTCTTTTCATTTTCTAGGGACCATGAAAGTGATGGATAAATTCTTGTGTCGGCAGAAGATGCAGAAGAATTTGCTTTTGTATCAATCCTGTCGGATGAAGCAGAAGTATAATGATCAATACCAACTTCTCCGGTAAAGGTATGTTTGCGTTTTCTTTTATCGTACACAGATAATTTAATGTCTATCACATTCGCAATATCATTTAGCTTTTCAGAACCGACTCCTCCTTCTACTGCACTGTTGTTTCCATTTTGGCTATAATAACTGCTTACCAGGTTCACTTCTTCCAGTTTTAATTTCCTGCTTTTATAAGTAGCAGAATCTGCTTGTTGAGAAAATGCTGCTAAAATACCTAAGTAAAAACCAACTACTACCAAACAAATCTTTTTCATGCTTTATATTTCAGTTTACTTTATAGCGGTTAAATTCGAAATCGCTCATTTCCAAATTTCCAAATTAACTAATTTCCAAATTGAGCTTAATTGCAACCACATCCACCACCCGTTTTCCCACCATTGGCGCCTGACGCTCCTTCCCGGTAAGTTTGAAAACTCAATTCTGTTTTTTGAACTTTTCTTGCACTAAGTTCCATCTCTGAATCATTGATCCGATTCTTCTGGTATTCCTTTACGGTAGTACAGCTGCTGATCGAAAAGCAAATACCAATTGTGGCAACAAATAGGTTAGCTATTTTTTTCATCGTTGTAAGTTTATATTTTTAGAAGCATATATTTTATCCTGTTCATCGATAATGATACAAGCAATATTCTTCATTTGATTGATCATATCAAGGCCCACTTCAATGCCCATTACCATAACAGGTGTTGCCATAGCATCTGCAATTTCCGCATTGCTGCAAATGATGGTAACAGATTTAATTCCTTCTACAGGCAATCCTGTTTTAGGATCGATTGTATGCGAATACTTTTTTCCATCTATCATTATAAATTTCTCATAATTGCCGGAAGTGGCAACCGCCGCATCTGAAATATTAAGATAGGAAAAAGGATGATGGCTGCCATCAGGACTAGCGATACCAATGGTCCATGGTTGATCATTAAGTTGAAGTCCCCAGGTTACAAGATCACCGGCAGCATTCACGATACCGCTTTTGATGCCCAATTGTTGCAGCACAGCTTTTGCGCTTTCAGCTGCATAACCTTTTCCAATACCGCCAAATCCAATGCGCATTCCTTTTTCTTTTAAATAAATGCTGCATGCTGTTTCATCTAAAATGATATTGCGATAGTTGATAAGCCGCACCATTTTTTTTGCAGTATGAACATCAGGTAAAGATGTCATGTACTTATCAAAATTCCATAAGCGTTTGTCAATTGATCCATAGCTAATATCAAATGCCCCTTGAGTAACTTCAGATATCCTTATTGATCTTTTTATTAAATCAAAAACTTCTTTATCTACTTTAACCGGTTGCAGTCCGGCAGCCTGGTTCACTAAATTCGTTTGGCTTTGGTCGTTATAAGTAGTAAGTAATTTTTCTATTCGCTGAATTTCGGCAACGGCAGCATCAATACAATTTTCAGCGAAAATAATTTTATCCTTATCAGTTACAACACTAATCTCAAAACGATTACCCATCAGTTTGAGGACACGTTTAAAAATATGTTGCGTCATTAAAATTGTTTCACTTTCCCTTTCCACTGATTTGTGTTATTTGATTTACAAACCCGCCTGGCTTTAAATCGGGCAAGCCGTCCCACTCTTTAACTATTTTTCCCTGTGCATCCAATAAAATTGTAAAAGGAAATTTTCCATTTGGGTTATATTGTTCGGCGAGCTGGTCATTTTTCTTTTGCTGCTCTTTGCTGAGTTCATTTTTTTTATTTCTTGGAAAATCTGCATTTACCAATACCAAATGTTCATCTGCATATTTTTTAAACTCAGCAGATTCAAATATTTCTTTTCGAAGCCGCATGCATGGACCACACCAATCTGAACCTGAAAAGTTCAGAAGGATGTATTCATTTTTTTCAACTGCTGTTTTTTTTGCCTGATCAAGATCGGTTAGCCATTCATTGCCTGTGTTGAAAGTAAAAGTCGTGAAGAGAAGAACGAATAGAAGTTTCATATTGAATTTTAAACCACAAATTTATAAATAATAATATGGCTTAATGACAATATAACTTGCCTATAACAAATAAGCCGTATAAAATCGGGAGAAAGTTATTGTTCGTATTTCACAATTACACCATCTGACGTGCAGGCCCAGCCATGGTTAACATCTGTAAAATGTATTTTACTAACGTATTCATTTCCTAAAGCTACCACTATCGTCCAGGTAGTTCCCGCATCTGTAGTTTTTAATATTTTATTATTGAAACTACAATAACCTTCATTCACATTTATAAAATCAATATCAGTATAAATCTGTAATGTTGATTGAAAAACAGGTAGCCATGATAATCCGGCATCTGTTGTTTTATTGATGGTACCGTAGTTAGAAAAATAACCATTATTGCTATCAAGAAATTGAATTTTGCCATAACCATCAGTAAGCGTTGTATCAATGCTCCATAATTCGCCTCCGTCTGTTGTTTTATAAACACCGTCTAATCTTAACAGCCATCCTTCCGTATCATTTAAAAAAAACATTGAACTTGATGAACCAATATTTTGAAAATGAAATACAGTATCAATCGTTAAACCTGCATCGGTTGATTTCCATACATATTGATCGCTGCAGAAATAACATGCAGCTGCACTTGAAAAAAAACAACTTGAAAAACCTGCATCAGCGCCACCCGGATTATTATAAACAGGATTAGCAAAAGTGCTTCCTCCATTCTGTGTAACAGATATTGAAGTTGATCCGTTTATAAAACAAGCGTTATTATTTATTGCACTAACCTCAAGCAGGTTTATTGCTGATGTAGAATTGAGTTTTGTCCAATCAGTTCCAGCGTTGGTAGATTTATAAATTCCATTTGTACTTACAGCAAAGCCATTTGTATTATCGGTAAAGAAAATGTCTTTGAAATTTTCCCTCGGTAAAGTTGTGATCTTCGACCAGCCCGTAGATAAGGTATCTGGCAACACCAGCGTGGTGCTGCCACTTGACGAACCGTTGTTTTTTGAACAGGAAGAAATTATCACAACAACAAAGAGTAAGCGGAATAATTTTTCCATTAGGTTTTTTTTGAAAAACGAATATAATTAAAATCCTTTTATTCTAATTCCTTGTCCTTGGAAATGAAGGGCCATTGACTATTCAGCTTTGCTAAAAAAAAGTAAACGGCTAAACCGCTGCCAAATACAGCAAGGAAAGATGTAATGATTGTTAAGCCAGTTGCATAAAATACAAACAACCACATCATAATTGCTAAAAAAACAGGCACAGGATAAAGCGGCATTTTATAAGGAAGATGATCTTTCCCTTTTCTTTCCCTGAGTAATAACACGCCAATGGCCTGGCCCACAAACTGAACCATAATTCTCATTGCAAGGATACCACTGATAATATCTCCCATTCTAAATAACATGCTGAAAATAAAAGCCAGCCCTGCCAGGACAAGCAATGAAACATAAGGGAAGTTTTTTGTTGGATGAAGCTTTGCAAATATTTTAAAAAAAGCGCCATCAACAGCGGCCGCATAAGGCACTCTTGAATACCCAAGCATCACTGCGAATAAAGAAGCCAGTGCAACCCATAATATCATAATTGTTGCAACAATAGCAGCAGTATTGCCATACAATCTTTCTATAAAAACACTTACTACAAAATCATTCTTACCCGTGCTTTGCCAATGCTGTACTTCCTGCCATGGTATTACACTGCTAACACTAAGGTTCATGGCTAAATAAAGAATGGCAATTCCAATTACAGAGATGAACATACTTCGTGGAATATTTTTGCCCGGATCTTTTATTTCACCACCGAGATGGCAGACATTATAATAACCAAGATAACTGTATATGGTTTTCACACATGCTTGTCCGAAAGCAAAAGAACCAAGCACCTTCCAGCTAAATGAGCCGCCCATTTCTTTTAAAGGCTGCAACATATTCCCATGACTTATACCTGCAAAAATGATCCATCCAAGCAATGCAATAACGCCGGCCCATAGTAGCACTCCTATTTTTCCGATGCTATCTATTTTCCTGTACAAAAGAAATGTAATGAAAAGAATAACCACACCAGAAATACATTTCTTCTGCCAGTCTTCCAATGGAACCAAATAAACAAAATAAGAAGAGAATCCAATTGCTGCAGAAGCGGCTACCAATGGTGCCTGTATTACCGTTTGCCAAACGTATAAAAAACTCATCATCCTGCCTGCCCCATTTTTTCCGTATGCTTCTTTTAAAAAATTATAACTGCCGCCGGCGAGTGGGTAAGCTGCTCCCAGTTCACTCCATATCATTGCATCAACCAGGGAAAGAAACGCACCAGCGATCCATGCATATAAATACATACCGCCGATCAACCCCATTACAATTGGCAATGTAACAAAGGGGCCAATGCCCACCATGTCTATCATATTCAGTACTGTAGATTGAAAAAGCCCCAACCGTCGCTGAAGCATTGAAGAAGCAGCTGCCATGGGATGAAGTTACGAAGGTGGGTGGTTAGTTGGTTTACGAAAGACGGAGGAAGGTTGAGTTGGTTATCGAAACGTGGATCAAAGTTCGTGCTTTAAAGAAATACTCAATATTCGACGTTCAATATTCAATGTTCAACAAAAATACAAGGCATACTTTTACCGATGAGTATTGAACATTGTGCGTTGAATATTGAATATTTCTTTAACAACTCCAACCGGGATAGAATATCGAACAAAAAACGAAATATCAAATGTCAAAAAAGTAAATACGCTACCACTCCTTCTTCATTCCCTTATTAAACTCAACAAAACTTTGCGATCGATTTCCATTTTCACCAAAATATTTCAGCGGCGCTTCCATTTCTTTTGCCTTCATATAGCCAGCTAACGGCGCCGGTTGTGCGTCAACGGATGAGAGAAATACAGTAGTTGGATATTCAAGTTGCATGGATAATAAATATTCAGCCAGCTGGTTGGATTTATACCTGGCATCATAACCATAACTTTTTTTATTAAACGTGAATGTGTCACGTGATTCTGCATTGAATCTTACAGCGTAGTAATGTGTATTGACATAAGTGATCAATTTGCTGTTCTCGTATGTTGTTTTATCCATTTGTTTGCACCAGCCACACCAATCTGTATAAACATCTATTAAAATGGGTTTGGGATCTTTATAATACATTTCATTCAACTGCTGAACGGTTATCCAGTTGATCTTTTCCTTATTTGGTTCATTAAAAGAAAATGCTGTAAGAACAGCAATAAAAAATATAAAAAAACGAATAACTTTTTGCATCGTGAATTGTTTAGTAGCTTAGATATAATAAACGGAAAAATAATGCAAAAAATTGTAGTAGCGGTCACGGGAGCTAGCGGATCTATATATGCAAAGGTTTTATTAACAAAATTGGGGCAATTAAAGGATCATTTGAGTGCCGTTTCAGTGATCATGACAGAAAATGCAAAACAGGTTTGGCAAACAGAACTTGATAATGGCAACTGGAATCTTTTTGATGTAAATTATTTTACCCAGCAGGATTTTAATGCGCCATTTGCTTCTGGCTCTGGCCAATATGATACCATGATCATCATTCCTTGTAGCATGGGAACATTAGGGCGCATTGCCACAGGCATTTCTAATGATCTTATCACCAGAGCCGCTGATGTTGTTTTAAAAGAAAGAAGAAAATTAATATGTGTTGTAAGAGATACCCCTTACAACCTCATTCATATAAAAAATATGGAAACGGTTACGCTTGCGGGTGGAATCATTTGCCCTGCCACCCCTTCTTTTTACAGCAAGCCAACAACGATAGAAGAAGTAGCAGCAACTGTTGTTGATAGGGTGATTGATCTGGCTGGGTTGCCGCTGAGTACGTTTAGGTGGGGATCGTAACTAAGTTTACGGGAGTTTATTTCAATTGGAGCTTTTTAAGAAATTCTCAATATTCAACGTACAATACGCAATGTTCAATGGAATGATCAATTATTTATTTTTCAATATTTGCCTCAATAATTAAGTTTCAATTCTTATAAACTAACTCCCCTCTCCTTCGGTGAAGGGTTGGTGGTGAGGTCCATTGAACATTAATAAAAAAGCCTCATTTGTATGAGGCTTTCAGATTTCTTATATACATACACATTAAAATAGTCTATCTAAGATCTACTGTTTCTACTCCCGGATATTTGGCTGCATCAAATATAAACGTCGCATCGGAAATATTACCATTTGTAACCATGCTGCTAACGCTGTACGTATAACGATTTCCTGTTTTTTCAAAAACCTTGGTGGTATTAATTGATGAATTATCTACATCAACAATCACTTTGTGAAATGCTTTGGTTTTATCGATCGGGGTCAATTCAACTTCTTTCATCGTTTTACCATTCACTTTTACATCGTCATTCAGTTTGTATAAAAAATCTTTATCGTAAAAATTGGTAAATAATTTTTGGGGCGTGATGCTGTTTGCAGTAGGATCAATTTTGTTGATCGTTACTTCATTGGAAGATTTGTCATAGGTCCAGGTATTGCTGCCATCTGAAAATATTTCCTGCCCGGAAATGGTAACCCTGTATTTATTGCCTTTCATATAAACAGTACCGTTTTTACTACCAAGACTTTTACCAGCCGCATTTTCGATCTTTAATAAAAACTTAGCCGTAACAGATTTATAGGTTTTGAATTTTGTGCTAACAGCGTCAAGAATCTTTTTTGCCTCCGGATCACTACTCCCCATTCCTTTAGGTACCTGTGCCTGAGCAGCGAAAGTTACTGTAAACAATAATAACAGGCTGCTGAATACTTTTTTCATTTTGATGATTTTTATACGTTTTTTTGGTGAGGCAAAGATAGGCAATAGAGGCATTTGGCACTTTATTGTTTAGGTTGGTCAATACAACAAACTGTTAATGTATCATATATGATTAAATAAATATCGTGCCAGCTCGTTTATCAGGTAAAGAATATTTATTTTGCAGCCACTTCAACGCTTCTATTCTACTCAACGCAACGATTGATTCTTTTATTCATTTTAAAATAAAATAAAATGACAGGAAAAAATATTGCCATGTCGCAAAGGGAATCTTATGTCCCATCTGCATTTACCGAATTTTTATGGTGGCTCTCCACAGCAGAAAAAGAAATACTGATCGATTCTGTGGTTGACCGCAACCGCTATCGCATCATTGGTATGACCGTTCTGGGAACCTGGGAATTCGCCACATTTACCTGGACCTATTTTTTTAGTACGCTTGCAGATTCAATATTACTGTCCCTCGGCCTGGGATTGTTTATGGGATTTATCATTCTTACTATTGATAGAGCATTGATAAAAGGCATTACGAAATTCAACAAAAGAAAATTCGCACCACTTTTATTCAGGGGATTGCTGGCACTAACTATTGGAACATTTATGGCGCAACCAGCTGTGTTGTATATGTTCGACAAAGAGATCAAATTGCAAACATCTCTTGATAATGAAAAGAAAAAAATAATCAAGCGCCAGGAACTCGACCTGCTTTATAAAAATCAAAAAGATGAATTCAATAACCAAAAAGAAAACAACAAAAAAGAATTGGATGAAAAATATGATGCTGTCGCAAAAGCAAGACAAAATTTTTTAGCCGAAACAGATGGTAGTGGTGGTACAGGTAAGATCGGCATAAAAGATATTGCCATTGCCAAACGAAATGAATATAAAAAACTGGATGACGAATACCAGGTGATGCTTAAAAATGATCAACCTAAAATAGAGAATGCTGAAACAGGTTTGAAAGAACTTGAAACCAACATAAAAAAAGAAGAAGCCAATTTTGAAAACGATCTAAACAATGGTTTTCTTACCAGGGTTGAAGCGCTCAGTAATATTTTAAAAAACAATGCAGCTTTGCAATTTCGTTATTACCTGATCATTTTTATATTGATGCTGATAGAATTAATGCCGGTAATTGCAAAAACAATGTTGCCATCTGGTAGCTATGATGAAAAAGTAATGCTCCGTGAAGAAATGGAAATTGATATTGCCAACACGAATATTCGCAAAGAACAACAACTCAAAGAACTTTACAATCAAATGGCTTTTGATCATGATGCGGATGCAATAACCAGTTTCTTTTCCCTGACGAAAGAAGATCGGAATGAAAAAATAAAAACGTTTAGTAAAAAATGGAAAGCGGAAAATAGTAGCAATTTTGATGGCATTTGGGAGAAGATGAAGAAAGAAATACTTAGTAAGCAGGAGAATTAAAAGGAAGGAAATCAGCTGTCAGAAATCAGAAATCAGCTTTTCGGCATTAACCTAAAACCCTATGATATCCACATAATTCAAAGCTGACTTCTGATATCTGATTTCTGACATCCGATTTCCGTATTTTTGCGCTCCCCACGGTGGTCGGTCGTCCGTCGTCGGTGGTCTTTTCTCATATGGCAAAAGTGGCAAGTGAAACACCCTTAATGCAGCAGCACAATGCGATCAAGGCAAAATATCCTGACGCAATCCTGCTTTTCAGGGTTGGTGATTTTTATGAAACTTTCGGTAAGGATGCGATCACTGCGTCAGCTGTTTTGGGCATCACATTAACCAAACGCAATAATGGCAATCCTGCGGCGGCAGAACTGGCCGGCTTTCCTCATCATGCATTGGATACTTATTTACACAAGCTCGTAAAAGCAGGCTATCGGGTAGCCATATGCGATCAACTGGAAGATCCAAAAACAGTAAAGGGTATTGTAAAACGGGGTGTGACCGAGTTGGTAACTCCGGGTGTTGCTACCAATGACAAATTGCTTGAACACAACAGTAATAATTTTTTGGCCGCATTGCATTTCCAGGATGAAAAAATTGGCATTGCATTCTTAGATATTTCCACTGGAGAATTTTTTATTGCTGAAGGTGATAAAGAATATGCAGATAAATTATTGCAAAGTTTGCAACCCGCAGAAGTGATCTTCCAGCGCAACAGGCAAAAATTTTTCAAGGAATCTTTTGGGAATTCTTTTTTTACTTATACACTTGATGAATGGATTTTTGCTGAAGCATACGCTACTGAAAACCTGCTAAAACATTTTGGCACACATAGCCTGAAAGGGTTTGGCGTAGAAGGATTGACAGATGGCATCATTGCTTCCGGTGCCATTCTTCATTATTTAAAAGATACGGAACATCCAAACCTTCAGCACATAACATCATTGCAGCGCATCAATAAAGATGATCATTTATGGATGGACCGGTTTACCGTACGCAACCTGGAGTTGCTTGGTAACGATAATGCCCATACGCTTTTTAAAACGATCAACAATACCGTATCACCCATGGGTGCCCGGCTTTTAAAACGCTGGATGCTGATGCCGTTGAACGATATCATTCGCATCAATGAGCGATTGAATCTTGTTGAATACTTTATAAAAGAAACGGATACCAGAACAAAGATCTGCCAACACATCAAACAAGCCGGCGATATTGAAAGGCTTGCTGCAAAAGTTCCATTAAAAAAAATAAATCCAAGAGAAGTATTGCAGGTTGCAAAAGGATTGCAACATACGGAAATAATAAAAACAATCTGTAGCAATTCCAACAATGAATATTTAAAAAGGCTTGGCGATTCATTGAATAGTTGTAATTATATACTTGAGAAAATTGTAAAAGAGATCAGTGAAAATCCACCAGCTGCTGTAAATAAAGGCGGCCTCATTGCTCCCGGCATTCATACAGAATTGGATGAATTGAGGGCCATTGCAAGTGGTGGAAAAAATTACCTGTTGGAACTGCAACAAAAAGAAGCGATCAACACAGGCATATCATCTTTAAAAATCAGTTTCAACAATGTATTTGGTTATTATCTTGAAGTAACCAATCTCCATAAAAATAAAGTACCTGCCGAATGGATTCGCAAACAAACATTGGCGAATGCAGAAAGATATATCACGCCGGAACTAAAAGTGTACGAAGAAAAAATTATTGGTGCAGAGGATAAAATTCTTCAAATAGAACAACAACTTTTCCAGGAATTACTAAATGAATTACAGGATTATATTTCTCCCATGCAGGTGAATAGCCACGTAATGGCGGTACTTGATTGCATAAGTTGTTTTGCAAACAATGCCTTACAATTCAATTATAAAAAACCTTTATTGCACGAAGGCGATGAACTGGAATTAAAAGACAGCCGCCACCCGGTCATAGAAAGAAATTTGCCACTGGGTGAAAATTATATCAGTAATGATATTTCATTGTCAGCAACGGGCCAGCAAATTATTATTTTAACCGGCCCAAACATGAGTGGTAAAAGTGCCATTCTTCGGCAAACTGCGCTCATCACCCTGCTTGCACACATGGGAAGTTTTGTCCCGGTAAGCGCTGCAAAAATACCACTCACTGATAAAATATTTACCCGTGTAGGCGCTTCCGATAATTTGAGTGGCGGCGAAAGTACTTTTATGGTGGAGATGAATGAAACCGCCAGTATCATCAATAATCTTACTTCCCGAAGTTTGATATTGCTGGATGAAATTGGCCGTGGTACTTCTACTTATGATGGTATTTCAATTGCCTGGAGCATTGCGGAATACCTGCATCAATCACCCCATGCACCCAAAACATTATTTGCGACTCACTATCATGAACTCAATGAATTGGAAAACAAATTCGAGCGTATTAAGAATTATCATGTCACCAATAAAGAAGTAGGAAACAAAATTATTTTTCTCCGCAAACTTGCCCCGGGCGGCAGTACACATAGCTTTGGCATACATGTAGCACGTATGGCCGGAATGCCGCCGTCGTTAATTGACCGGGCAAATGAGATCTTATCGCAACTGGAAGAGAGCAGGGACAATCAGGAGCCCGGCAAAAAAAAGCATGTTTCAGAAAGTGTCAGGGATCTGACAACCCAAAAAATGCAGCTTAGTATTTTTGATGCTCATTCAATAACATTCGAAGAAATTCGTTCTTTATTAGAGGCGGTGGATATTAACCGGTTAACCCCTGTTGAGGCATTGCTGAAGTTGCAGGAGATAAAGGGAAAAGTGAAGTAGCCAGCGGCAATCGTGAATGGTCAATTGTGAATGGTGAAAACCCAGGGTTTATGATAAAATAGTAGTTCATTAAGCTTAAAACTTCGTAAAGGCTAAAGACATCAAAGATTTCACCATTCACATTTCACCATTCACCTGCCCCTCCTGTTAAATCTATACTAACTCTTGCAGCGTAAATCATAAAAACAGGGTCTTTAAAATAACTTTACAAGCTTGATGAGGAGATGTTTACTTATATCGTTTATTTTTCTTTTTGCATATAGTGGCAAAATAAAAGCACAGTGTACCACATTGGGACAAAATCCCAGTACGGCTTTCCCGGTATGCGGCACCACTACTTTCCAACAATTAAATGTTCCCATCTGCAGTTCCAATAATTTATTTGTTCCTGGTTGTG
Source organism: Ferruginibacter sp. (assembly GCA_039934735.1). Taxonomy (GTDB): domain Bacteria; phylum Bacteroidota; class Bacteroidia; order Chitinophagales; family Chitinophagaceae; genus Ferruginibacter. The sequence continues at coordinate 14,350 of JBDTLP010000026.1, forward strand.
TATCAACGCCGGCAACAAATTATGAGAACAAAAATCCGTTTTGGTATAAGTTTACCTGTTACCAATCCGGCACGCTTGGATTTACAATCGTTCCCAATGTAGCCACCGACGATTATGACTGGCAGTTATATGATATTACCGGGCACAACCCCGATGATGTATATACCATTAATTCATTAGTAGTAACAGGTAACTGGTCCGGCACCTACGGTAATACCGGTGCATCGTCAAACGGCTTGAATTTTATACAATGTGCATCCGATCCCGCCGCTAATGAAAACACTTTTGCCAGGATGCCCAATATTTATTTGGGTCACCAATATTTGCTATTGATCAGCCATTATACGGATACACAAAGCGGCTATGGTTTATCGTTTGGAAACGGCACTGCAAGTATTACCGATCCATTACTTCCAAAAATGGATAGTGCAGTCGCACCCTGCGATGGCTCTGTGATTATTGTCAACCTGAATAAAAAAATGAAATGCAGCAGCATTAGTACTGGCGAATTTTTTATTGAGCCCCCGATTGCAACTGTTACCAGTGTTACCGGGAATGGTTGTAGTTCCAGTTTTGATTTGGATCAGCTAACACTTACTTTGAGCACCCCTCTTCCTCCTGGAAGTTATAAGGTTAAAATAAAAAATGGTTCTGATGGTAATACTTTATTAGATAATTGCGACCGGCCGATTCCTGAAAATGATTCTTTGCCATTGACCGTTTTTCCTGTTTTCCCAACACCCATGGACAGCATCACAAAACCAGGTTGCTCTCCACAATCACTGGAACTTGTTTTTAAAAAACGCATCCGTTGTGGCTCTGTTGCTCCTGATGGTTCCGACTTTTTAGTTACTGGCCCATATCCGGTAACGGTAACGGCTGCCAGCGGAAATTGTACTGATGGGCTTAGTTATAATATCATGGTACAACTCAGCGCCCCAATGCTTGTTGCAGGTAATTTTCATATAAGCCTGGTGCAGGGTTCTGATCACAATACACTTATTGATGAGTGCGGGCAGCAAAGCCATGACACCACTATTAATTTCAGTGTTAAAGACACCGTAAATGCCAACTTCTCGTCTGTGATCAGGCTTGGTTGTAGCCTTGATACGGTGAAATATTTTCATAATGGAGCAAACACAGTGAACAACTGGGTATGGAATTTTGATGATGGTTTATATACAAGCACACTGCAAAATCCGGTTGTTCTTTATAATACTTTTGGTACACATCAAACACAGCTGATTGTTTCCAATGGCGTTTGTAGTGATACTGCTTCACAATCCATCTATTTAAGAAATACGTTAAAAGCAAAGTTTGATGCAACCTTGCTTGTCTGCCCGGAAGATCCTGCAAGTTTCAAGGATCTAAGCATAGAAGCAAGCCCGGGAAATAGCCTGGTAAGCTGGCAATGGGACTTTGCAAATGGCAATACAAGTATTTTACAAAATCCACCCAACCAGTTTTATACTTACCATTCCGCAGATTATTATGCACCGGTAAAATTGGTTGTAACAGATTTTCTTGGTTGTAAGGATACTGCTGTATTAAACCTCAACATACTTCATAATTGTTATATCGCAGTGCCATCTGCATTTACACCTAATGGTGATGGGCTCAATGATTACCTGTATCCATTAAATGCCTATAAAGCTACCAACCTGAAGTTTAGTATTTTCAACCGTTTTGGCCAGCGAATATTTTATACCACAGACTGGTCAAATAAATGGGATGGCAGGTTTAAAGGCCAGGGAGCCGACCCCGGAACCTATGTTTGGATGCTTGGTTATTTTGATACGAAAAAGAACAGGCAGATCTTTGAGAAGGGAACCGTTGTCCTAATTAGATAATTTGGTGATTTGATAATTTGGTAATTAAAATCCATCCATCTAGATTTTGTTTCTCCTCAATTGCAACCTCTATAATCATCAAATCTTCAAATTATCAAATCATCAAATTGCCCTAAGTTTGCAGCAAATTTATCCGCATGCAACATAAACCGGTTTATTACGGCGAGTATTTAGAACTTGATAAAATTATTGATGCCCAACACCCGGTTAGCTTTGAAGAGGGTAATGAAGCAGCCCATGAAGAAATGCTCTTTATCATCATTCACCAGGCTTATGAACTTTGGTTCAAACAAATATTATTTGAAGTCAATTCGGTGATTGATATCATGGGCAAACCTGCACTCAATGATAATTCTGATGAAATACAAACAATTGTTCATCGCATGAAGCGTGTGGGAACCATTTTAAAAGTATTGGTTCAGCAAATAGATATTTTAGAAACCATGACGCCGATGGATTTCCTCGATTTCAGGGATATGCTTCGGCCGGCATCAGGGTTTCAAAGCTGGCAATTCAAGATCCTAGAAGCAAAGCTGGGATTGAAATTTGAACAAAGGCATGGTCAGGGTTATTACACTTCACAATTAAAACCTGCTGATGTTGAGATCATAAAGAATGCAGAAAAAAGCCCTTCCGTTATCGAATTAATAAACACATGGTTAGAGCGCATGCCCTTTCTTGATAACGCATACTATTGGAAAAATTATACTAAGGCTTCTGAAAACGATGCGCATCATCCGTTTTGGGCCGATTATGAAAATGTTTATACAAATAGTCTTTCAGAAGGAGAAAGAAACAATATCTCTGCTTTTAAAAACATTTTCTTTGATGGAGAAGCCAATCCTGAAAGAAGCCTGAGCCCTGCTGCCTGCCGTTCTGCATTGTTCATTATGTTATACCGTGGCTACCCGATGCTAGAGCTTCCTTTTCAATTGCTTGATACTTTATTGGAAATAGACAATCAACTTGGCAACTGGCGCTATCGCCACATCAACATGGTGCGCCGTATGATCGGCAGCCGCGTTGGAACAGGTGGAAGTACCGGTGCCGGTTACCTGCAGGGAGCGATGGACAAACATTATATTTTTAAAGAAATTGCACAACTAAATAGTTTCTTAATTGACAGGCGAAAACTTCCTGTATTGCCGAAGGAACTGGGAGAAAAGTTAGGTTACAATTTTTAAATGTAAAATCTAAAATGCAAAATGTAGAATGTAAAAGTTAAACTATCTATTGTTTAAAGCCTTACATACATTACGGTATTTCACCTTTACATTTTACATTCATTATTTTACATTTTACATTTCTGCCTACACCATCTCTTTCAACTTCTCCACCACCACATCCACTTCTTCCTTCGTATTGTGTTTTGAGAAACTAAACCGAACGGTGATTTGATTGGGATTATTATTGATCGCAGAGATCACATGACTTCCCTGTTCTGCACCTGATGTACAGGCACTGCCGCCACTGGCACAAATATTATTGATATCAAGATTGAATAATATCATTTCAGATTTTTCTGTTTTGGGGAAACTTGCACTCAATACAGTGTACAAACTTTTTCCAAAAATATCACCGTTAAAACCAACGCTGTTAACATGCTTTTTTAATTCATCATGCATATACTTTTTCAATGACCCAATATAAGCACTATCAGCATCGTGATCTGCAGTAGCAATTTCCAATGCTTTTGCCATACCTGCAATACCATAAATATTTTCTGTACCAGCACGCATATTTCTTTCCTGAGCGCCACCGTGTACAAAAGGTTTTATGCGTACATTTTCATTGATGTATAAAAGCCCAACACCTTTTGGTCCGTGAAATTTATGTGCAGCACCAGTAATAAAATGTACAGGCGTATTGCGCAGGTCGAATGGAAAGTGACCAACTGTTTGTACTGTATCACTGTGAAAAATGGCATGGTATGTTTTGCATAAATTTCCAACAGCATTTATATCAAGTATGTTACCGATCTCATTGTTGGCATGCATCAATGAAACCAATGTTTTCTCAGTAGAATTCGCCAGCAGTTTTTCAAGATCTTTCAGATCAATATGTCCATCTGGCAATAATTTTACATAACACACTTTTACTACATCCCTGTTATCCAAATATTCAACCGTATGTGTAACGGCGTGATGTTCTATTTTAGAAGTGACGATCCTTTTACAACCAAGATCTCTTACAGCTGCCTGTATAGCTGTATTGCTGCTTTCTGTTCCACCACTCGTAAAAAATATTTCTGCAGGATGTGCGTTTAAAATTTTCGCGACCGATTTTCGTGCAGTCTCAATAGCCATTTTTGTTTCCCTTCCATAAGAATAAATAGAAGAAGGATTACCAAATTTTTCTGTTAGATATGGCATCATGGCTTCCAATACAATTGGGTCCAATGATGTAGTGGCAGCGTTATCAAAATAAATGCGGTTCATCAGGTATATAAATTTTATTCAACGTTCAGCTTACATTGCTTCCTGTATGTCTTTCATCAGGCGCATAGCAATATTATCGGCTGTTTTTTCAAAATTGCTTTCGGCATAGATGCGTATGATTGGTTCGGTATTGCTTGTACGCAAGTGTACCCAATCTTCATCGAATTCTATTTTCAATCCATCTTCGTTGTTGATGGGTTGTGACTTATATTTCTTCTCTATCTTTTCAAACACTTTTTTTACATCAACCCCGTTATTCAATACCATTTTATTTTTACTGATAAAATAATAAGGATACGTATTGCGTAATTGTTTGATACTTTTTTTACTTTTAGCAAGATGGGTTAAGAACAATGCAATACCAATCAATGCATCTCTTCCATAATGAAGATCGGGAACAATGATGCCTCCATTTCCTTCCCCGCCAATAACTGCATTCACTGTTTTCATTTTGTTCACCACGTTTACTTCTCCAACCGCACTGGCAAAATATTTACCACCATGCTTCAACGTTATATCCTTCAATGCTTTGGTGGAAGACATGTTGCTTACGGTATTTCCCTGCTGTGAGCCCAATACATAATCTGCCACTGCTACCAATGTATATTCTTCCCCAAACATGGTTCCATCTTCACAAACAAAACAAAGCCTGTCCACATCAGGATCTACAGCAATACCAAGTGATGCTTTCTTCAAACAAACTTCCTGGCTAAGCCCTGTAAGATGTTCTGGCAATGGTTCAGGATTGTGAGCGAAATGCCCGTTCACTTCCCCATTGATCACGATAATATCTTCTACCCCCAATTCTTTTAATAATTGTGGTACTGCAAAAGCACCCGTACTGTTTACTGCGTCAATCACTATTCTAAAATTTGCAGCAGCGATCGCTTTTTTATCAACCAATTTGTTTTTAAGGATTGTTGCAATATGCTCGGTAAGCATATTCTTGTTTTCAGTGATCGTTCCTAGTTTTTCAACTGTTGCAAAATCAAATGCTTCTTTTTCTGCCAGTTCAAGAATAAATTTTCCTTCATCGCCACTGATGAATTCTCCTTTGTTGTTCAATAATTTTAATGCGTTCCATTCCTGTGGATTGTGACTTGCAGTAAGAATGATACCACCATCTGCATTTAAAAATGTAACTGCCATTTCCACCGTAGGTGTGGTACTGAAATCAAGATCGATCACATCAATACCAAGTGCAGACAATGTCGCATTCACAATACTCTTTACCATTACGCCACTGATGCGCCCGTCTCTTCCAACAACAACTTTTTTATTACCTGTATTGGATTCATTTCCTTTTTGTTGCAATAGCCAGGTACCATAAGCTGCAGTAAATTTTACAATATCAAGTGGAGTAAGGTTATTATTAGTGGTTCCGCCGATTGTGCCGCGTATGCCCGAGATGCTTTTTATCAATGCCATTTAGATCGAATTTTAAAGAGTTGCAAAGATAGGTAAGAGTTTAGAATTATGAGTTAGGAGTTAGGAGTTATGAGTTTCTGGGCTATTGGAGGGTACTTTTGACATTCGGAGTTGCTGATTTGGATATCAGAAATCAGCTATCAGATATCAGCTTAGCTTTCATTGGTTGTTACACTATTAAATAGCTAATCTTCAATTGTTCAATGATTGCTGATAGCCGATTTATGATATCTGACATCTGATGAATGATATCCGTTAACTTTGTTCGATGCAAACCTGGTTCAAAGAATGGTTCAATACAACATATTACCACCAGCTCTATTTTAAAAGAGATGATAAAGAAGCTGCGGCTTTTATTGATAAATTAATAACGCATTTAAAACCATCTCCTGGCTCGTTGATGCTTGATGTTGCTTGTGGTAAAGGAAGGCATTCCATACAACTTGCAGCGAAAGGTTATGATGTTACAGGAATTGATCTGAGTGAAGACAGTATCCTTGAAGCTTTGAAACATGAGTCTGATACACTTCATTTCTACCAGCATGATATGCGACTTCCATTCTGGATAAATTATTTTGATTACGCATTTAATTTTTTTACCAGCTTTGGTTATTTCAAAACACAACGTGAACATGACAATGCCATTCGTACTATTGCACAATCAATAAAACAAAAAGGAATCTTTGTAATGGACTATCTCAACGTTCATTATGCGGAAGATAATATAGTTCATCAATCAGAAAAAGAAATTGAAGGAGTAACATACATCATCACAAAATGGTATGATGAAACACATTTCTATAAAAAGATCATGGTAGAAGATGAAACACTTCAGGAACCATTGGTATTTACAGAAAAGGTTGCCAAGTTTTCTTTAGGTGATTTTACAGAAATGTTCGCTTACCAGGGCATGCAGATAAAAGAAGTATTTGGAGATTACAACTTTAATAATTACTCAGTAAAAAGTTCACCAAGGTTGATAATGATTGCGGAGAAGGTGAAATGAATGTAGAATTATGAATTTAGAATTATGAATGTGTTCACAATAATTTAAAATAAATCATAAATTTATAATTAATTGGTTTTGCCAATACGAACTACATCCTGACATGCAAATTGTAAGACTAACTTTTATTTTCTTTATTGTTTGTGCGACAACTGCCTCATGTATCACATCACCTATGACACCGCTAGGAACATTTACTGAATTTACAAGAACTTATTCACCAGACAGCTCCAAATTTTTGCTTAGTTACGATTATGTTCAAGGTGCCTGGGACGGTGGCAGATCCTCATCGGTTGCTATATTAAATTCTACAGACAGTGTAAAATCTGAGAACATTAAATATTATTATTCAACTTATGACTTTGATAAAATTTATTGGAAAGGCAACGATACCGTTTTAATTGAGGATAAATACACAGCGTTTATAAGCCAGGGTAAATCGCCATTGAAAGACACAGTACTGAATGGCGTGACAATTAAAATAATTCGCAAAGACCCGATTGACACTTCATTTACGCAAAAAATTTTTTATCGTGATACTTCGCCAAATGGTAAATATGAGCTCATAGTTTACAAATATGTAAAGCCAGTTAATGGAAATTATTTCTTAAACATTTCAGTAATAAATAAAGGAGATGCTATTCCCCGGTTTGGCAACTTCTATATTTCTCGTTGGGACTTTGATTGCTTTAATGACATTCGTTGGGACAGTAAAAATGTGTTAGACTGTAAAGTTTCAAGCAGTTGTTATTATTCATTTACAGATTATCTTGTAAAAAGTAGACCGAACATAAAATACAATGTTAAAATCAATGATACAATACATGGAAATATTCAAGGTTATATGCAATGACAAAAGGCGCACGCAAACAAAAGTAATCTCCACAATTGATAACCATTCTTAATTCATAATTCTACATTCTTAATTCCTTCTGTTATTCACCAACATCCACCTCGCCGTCTCATACATTGCCGACGTAAGTTCCGATAAATGTTTTTTTGCAGAGTCTTCCTGTTGTTGCGTTAATGGTGGGAGATTATTTTTTACAGGTACAAATTCTTCTTTTTTTATGCGGATATTTTTTCTATAGAAATATTTATCTGTTACAACACCAATCCATCCGGGCGCATGATAGATAATGAACGCCGCACTTTCATTTTTACAGGAATCAAGTACATCTCTTCCCAAAGTTGAATTGCTATATGGCTGTTGCAACATGCCTGCAATGGTTGGCAATACATCTATTTGTGAAACAGGCTCACTATGCTTTGCTGGTGAAAGTAATGATGGCGCATAAAATAACAATGGAATATGTTCATCACTCAGGCGTTGCTCCGTCCAGGCATTTGGATAAATGGCTTCTGAATTTCCTTCCACACCATGATCGCCTACAAAAACAAAAATGGTATTATTGAAATACGCTTCCTTCTTGGCAGTTTCAATAAATTTTTTATAACAATAATCGGTGTAAGCAAATGCATTGTATTCTTTCAATGATTCAAATCCATATTTTGCCAGTTCTTCATCAGGAATATTTTTTTGTACAAAATCAGAATCTTCTTCGGGAATATCAAAAGGACGATGATTGTCTGCAGTTTGAATAATAGCAAAGAATGGTTTTGTTTGTTTGCTGATTACTTTATTTGCTTCTAAAAATAAATTCTTATCGCTGATGCCCCACACATTTAATTTCTTCGATTCATAACTACCTTCTTCGTATACATGCACATCTTTTATATTTTTTATCAGGCCACCAAAATTATTGAACTGACTGCGGCCACCAAGAAAATAAAATTTTTCATAGCCATCAAAATTATTGATGATCGTTCGTTGATTTACAGAAGCTTCATTGCGTGTTGCAAATGTGCTTAGCTGTACATCAGGAATGCCGCTTAATATTCCAAACACACCACGTGCTGTACCAAATGTTGGTGAAAAACACCTGTCGAAAAAGATTCCTTGTTTGGTAAGTTCATTAAAGTAAGGAGTACTGTTCAATGGATTTCCACTCATGCTGCTTTTGTACATGCTAAAACTTTCGCAGATAACGAGCACAATGTTTGGCTGACTCTCCAATGCTTTACTGCCTGGCTGAACAAGCCTTGTATATTTATTGGTAGCGATCGTTGCATTATTAAGATCTAAAAAACGGGAAATCACAGGATAATATTCTTTCGCCTTCGTATTATAATCGGGTGCCCTGAAGCGAAGTGTTGTAAAAAAATTCTGCAAAGGATTTAAAGCAAGATTGCTTTTGAATTCATCATTCAAACTAAATGCCCTGAAAAAATTGAGTGGCGATGCAGTAAAGAAACCATACATAAACCAGCCGAGCAACAACAAAGCTGCAGCATGCCACCTGCGCTGGTAAGCAAATTTATGTACATTGATATTTTTACCTGTAACACCAACATGTGTGCGCCTAAACATCCACGTTACCATTAATGCGGCACCAAACAAACCAATTAATATCCAGACGATGGGATAACTCTGCCAAACCATCTGCAAACTTTCCTGTGGATCTTCTGCAAAGATCAACGCATCCGCATTGAGCCTGGCATTGATATAAGCGAACTGGCCAAAATCTGCTCCATAAAAAAACAGCACAAGCAAGGTGATGATCCCAAGATAAACAGTCCAGAATTTTTTTAAACGCTCACTGTAAAAAGGAGAAAATTTTGGATATAGTGAAAACAGCGCAATGGGAAATAATATGAATGCGATCCAGCGAAGATCATATTTTAAACCAAGCCAGAATGAAGGTAATAATTCAAGTACGCCAGTGGCTTTCGGTTTAAAGCAGATCACCGTTGCTATCCTGAACGCAGTAAAAATAAACAGGTAGATAAAAAATAATGTTACTATCCACTGTATTGTTTTTGGCACACGCCATTTTATAAGCATAACAAAAAACTTCCTTAAGCAAAAGGGTTTAGTTGTAAAGTTAATTTACAACTTAGATAATTAATATTTATTTTTCTTCTTGTTATTCAACAGCAGGTATTTGGCAGTTTCATACCATGCTTCTGTAAGTTTTGATAAATGATCTTTGATACTATCAGTAACATTATTTTTAGGAACTGGATCATTATTAATAACAGAAACAAAATCTTTTTCCTGTGTTTTTAAATTCCTCCTGTAATAAAACTGATCAGTCACCAATCCAATGGTAGAAATATCCGGATCAGCAATGAAAGCAAACTTTTGATTTGTATCTGCGCTATCAAATAAGTTCCTTCCAAATGTATTATTTGTATAAGGCTGTTTTGTAACCGAAGCAAGCGATGGCAATATATCAAGCTGCGAACAAACGTTCATGACCTTTTTTGGCTTAAGCAAACCAGGCGCATAAAAAATCAAGGGCACATGTTCTGATAAGATATTTTGTTTTGTAAAACTTTGTGGAAAAAGGGTACCAGCATCTCCGTGCAATCCATGATCTCCAACAAAAACGAAAATGGTATTGTTGAAATACTTTTCTTTTTTAGCTGCTTCTATAAATTTCTTATAATTAAAATCTGTGTAACGAAATGCGTTTAACTGGCCGTTATTATCAAACCCATATTTGGCAAGTGTATCTGCAGGATAATCCACCTTTTTAAACTCTTTAAGATCTTCCTCTGGTATCGTATATGGCCGATGGTTATCCGCAGTTTGTATTACTGCAAAAAATGGCTTTGATTGTTTTGCTAAAATTTTATTCGCTTCTAAGAAAAGATTTTTATCACTGATGCCCCATACATCTTCTTTTTGTGCGCTGAAATTTTCCTGTTCGTAAATGGTTAGGTCATTGATATTGTTATGTAACAACCCACGAATATTTGCCCAGGTGGTACTTCCACCTAAAAAATAAAACTTATCATGATCCTTAAAATCACTGATGATCGTATGCTGATCAACTGCAGAAGGATTTCTACTTGCCGTTTTAGGTTGCTCAACGTCAGGGATACCCGTAATTACGGCCCATACACCTCTTGCTGTACCAAAAGCTGGTGTAAAACATCTTTCAAAAAATACACCACTATCGCACATGCTTTTGAAATAAGGCGTTGCATCTAATTTATTTCCAAACATGGAACTTTTATAGGCACTAAAGCTTTCACAGATCACCACAACGATATTCGGTCTTACTGCAGGCGTATCAGAAAAAGTATATTTTCTTTCATAGTTAAGTTTGGTGCTGTCTTTATCTTTTACTTCAAGATAATCTGCCATCAAATTATAATTTTCTTTCACCTTCTTCATATCATAAACTGAATTTTTAAAACTCAGTGAACTGAAAAAACTTTGAAAAGGATTTAATGCCGTGCTTGATTTGAATTCATCTGTAAAAATAAAAGCATCACTCCAGCGCAATGGGTATTGACCAAGCTTACCGAAAGTAAAACCGCCAAGTATCAAAACAAACAACACATAATAGAGTGTGTTCATTTTACTTTTTACAAGTGGCGTTTTATTTTGAATTTTTTTCAACAAACTTCTATGCCATAATGCAAAGACGATGATCAAAAATATAAAGAGAAAGGTTATTTTTAGTAATGGGTATGTCTGCCACATCATGTTTGCAGAAATGCCTGCATCCTGCAAATAATTAAGTACAGACGCATTCAATCGCTGGTGCAGGTAATCGTAATGAAAAAAATCTGCTCCATAAAAAAACAGTGAGATAAGAAATACGATAGAAAGAAAAATTGTCCAGAAGGTTTTTGCACTTCGTTTCTTAAATGGATTTATAAATGGAATGGCGCATAATATGAGTATGCTTAATCCAAGAATTGATACCAGCCTCGCATCATAACGCAATCCCAATAAAAAAGATGATCCGCTGAATGGACGATTTTCCGGCCTGTAATGAAAAAAGAAATAAAACCGGTAGATACTCATGAGCATTAAGAAAAGTAATATTACCGAAAAAACCCACCTTAGCATACGTGGTATTTTATTTAAGAAACTCATGAATATCAAATTTAAAATTGATGCTAAATTAGATTAATTATTTTTGAACAAATATCAATAACAATTAATTGTAATGTACATTGCTTTCCAATGGGTAAATTACTAGAGTTAGACAAGCAGCTTTTCACAGCAATAAACGGCGGCAACTGGCACAATGATTCTATTGATACGTTCATGCTTTTTATTCGTAGCAGGGATACATGGTGGCCATTGTACCTGTTCCTGCTCGTTTTTGCCATTTTCAATTTAAAGAAGAAAGCTTTTTGGTGGATTTTGTTTGCAGCCGTAACCGTTATTGTTGCAAACTTTATCAGCAGTGATTTGATAAAAGAACATGTTTTTCGACTTCGCCCCTGCAACGATCCCCGCTTGGCAAATTCAATCAGGATACTTGTTAATTACAGGCCCCAAAGTTCCAGTTTTACCTCTTCGCATGCCACCAATCATTTTGCTATGGCCAGCTTTTTTTATTTTACACTTAAAAAATTAATAGGAAAATGGGCACTTCTATTCTTTCTTTGGTCTGGAATGATATGCTTTGCACAGGTGTACGTAGGCGTTCATTTTCCACTGGATGTGATTTGCGGAGCCCTTATTGGTTTTATTTTCGGATATTTGACGGCTAAATTGTTCAATACAAAATTCGATTTGTCGTAAATCATTATGGAGATATTTATACTACTACTGCTTATTTTTCTGAATGGACTTTTTGTGATGAGTGAAATTGCGCTTGTAAGTGCACGCAAAGGAAGGCTTGAAGCCATGGCCAATAAAGGAGATGAAAAAGCAAAAGCTGCACTTGACCTCGCTGAAAATCCCGAAAAATTTTTAAGTACAGCTCAAATTGTGATTACACTTATCTCTATTCTAACGGGTGTTTATGTTGAAGAAAAATTCGGGCAGCACCTTCGGCCATACATTGAACAAATAGATTTCTTAAAATCATACGCCGGTATCGTTTCCACATCGATCGTGGTAATTATAGTAACTTTTTTATCGATCATCTTCGGAGAACTTATTCCGAAAAAATTCGGGTTGATCCGTGCGGAAAAAATTGCCAGGCATGTAGCCAGGCCAATGAATATTTTATCAACAGCCATACATCCTTTTGTTTGGTTGCTATCCGGTATTACAAATCTGATCTTCAAAATTTTCAATATTAAAAAAGCAAGCGATAGTTCTGTTACAGAAGAAGAGATCAAAGCAATGATCTCCGAAGGCAGTGAACATGGAACGATTGAAGAAGATGAAAAAGATATTATTGAAAGGGTTTTTCATTTAAGTGACAGAAGCATTACTTCTTTGATGACACATCGCACAGATATTGTTTGGGTAGATATCAATGATACGGTAGAACAGATTACTGCAAAATTTAAAGAGATCGTCTTTTCTACCTTCCCTGTATGTGAAGGATCGGTCGATAATATAAAAGGGCTGGTGTACGTAAAAGATATGTTGAAAGTGTCTCCTTCTACACCGGTAGAAAAATTAATCAAACCTGTTCTTTTTGTTCCTGAAAATAACACCGCCTATAAACTGCTTGAAAAATTTAAAGGCACTAAAATACATTCCTGCTTTATTGTAAATGAATACGGCACATTGGAAGGAATGATCACATTGAATGATATTTTAGAAGCAATACTTGGCGATGTTCCTCAAACAGGACAAGAAGAATACGAGATCACTAAACGCAATGACGGAACTTTTCTTGTTGACGGACAAATTCACTTCTATGATTTCTTAGCCTATTTTGAAAAAGCAGATTGGATGAACGAAGGCGAACAGGAATTTGATACGCTTGCAGGATTTGCCTTGCACCAGTTAGAACATATTCCCACTACAGGCGAAACTTTTGAATGGAAAGATTTTCATTTTGAAATTATTGATATGGATGGACAAAGGATTGATAAGATATTGGTGAAGATTTCGGAAGAGTTGAAGGATGGAATGGAGGAATAGTGGCAAGCAAAACGTTACCAGTATCAATTACAATACATAAAGCTTGTGTTCATTTGAAAAGCTTTGGTTTCAATTAGAAATTCGTTAAATTCGTTTCATGGATTGGAAAGATCATATAGTATCGGATAAAGAAATCTTGCTTGGTAAGCCTGCTATCAAAGGAACAAGAATATCTGTTGAACACATTATAGGTCTGTTGGCCCAGGGTTGGAATGAAGCTCAAATTCTTGAAAACTATCCACGACTTACAAAAGAATCACTTCAGGCGGTATTTACATACATACAGGAATGCATTCATGATGGCCTTCTATTTTCTCCAATAAAGAAGTCTGCCTGATTATTCATATGAAGATATTAGCGAACGAAAATTTCCCTTATACAAGTATCTATTATTTAAAAGAAAAAGGATATGATGTTTTATCTATTGGCATGGATAATCCAGGAATAAAAGATTCTGAAATTATGTCAATTGCAATTAAAGAAGAAAGAACAATTGTAACATTTGACAGGGATTATGGTGAGCTAATATTTCGACATAATTATAAACCTGAAAAAGGAGTAATTTATTTGAGGTTAGATGAATATGAACCTCACGAGCCAGGATTTATTATTGAAGGTATAATAACAAACAATGAAATTGATCTTAGCCGTGCATGAACTGTTATTGATAAAAATGGTATACGTCAAAGAAAGTATTGAGTGAAATACTTATAGAAATTCTATTTTTAATTTAGCGATTAGTATAACCATAATCGTAAATCGTAAATTTACGAACTTTTAGCTTGCAGCTTAAAGCTAATAGCTTATACTCACTTTATCATCCGGATTCACCAACCTGGTACTCTGTCGTTTCCCATCCACCGTTATGTGCAACAGGCTCATTTGTTGTGTTTGATATTCATACAAAACGTTATCAGTAACAGTAATGCTTTTTAATGTTGGAATATTATCAACCTGGTAATAACTATAAATACCTTCTTCGATCTGTTCATAACCTTTGTATTGTAGCTGCTGTGCTTTTCCATTTGCGTTGATGACTAAATGTTTTTTTACATAATCACTTACCAGTTTATCCATGGCAGTTTTTTCTGAAGGATTTAGCAGATCAACATGTGTTTTATAAGCGGCTCTAAGTGCTTTTTCAAAATCATCTGTAAATATCTTACAACTTATTTCAAGCGTTTTATCTTTTGCGTTGTGTTCAATTTCAGTAACACTTACATAAATAGGATGTTTTACCAAAGAAGAACTCATCGTCCATATTAATCCCAGGAATAACCATTTATAAATTATTGAACGCATTTCAAAAAGATTTTAATAAGTTTGAAGATAACCACAGAGGTAACGAAGTTTAAGCAAGAGTTTTACAGAGTTATAATTAATTAAAAAACTCCGTGAAACTCCAAATTAAAACTCATCATAACTCTGTGGTAAAAAACAAAAGTACGATAAAGCCCCTGCTTAAGAATTATGAATGATTTCAGTTTCTTTTTTAGTTTGGGATGGCATCACATCATCAGTTGGGACGCTGCAGATCATATACTTTTTATAATCGCCTTATCAGCCATTTATTTTTTTAAGAATTGGAAACAGGTATTAATTTTAGTAACAGCATTCACCATCGGGCATTCACTCACGCTTGCATTAAGTGTTTATGATATATTAAGGGTAAACAGCCATTGGGTGGAGTTTTTAATTCCTGTTACAATCATGGCAACAGCGGTATTTAATTTCGTTCAAAAGAATTTCACGCCTTCATCCTTGAAGCTGAATTATTTTTTGGCGCTTTTCTTTGGGCTCATTCACGGATTGGGTTTTGCAAATTCGATTCGATTTATGCTGGCAAAAAATGAACATATCGGGCTACCTTTGTTTGCTTTTAATATTGGATTGGAAGCAGGACAGATCGTAATCGTGTTTTTAATATTATCATGTTCGTTTATTTTAGTAAATAAATTGAAGTTGCAAAGAAAATGGTGGGTTTGGATTTTATCAGCTGCTGCATTTTCCTGCGCAACTTTTATGGCAATAAAAAGATGGCCGCTTTAAAAAATATTTTTACTTATTAAAAAATAAAAATGAAAAAGTTATTCGCATTTGTTTGCTCATTTTCTTTTATGTTATGCTGCTATGCGCAGGATATAAAAAACAATCCTGGCAGTAATCATGGTAATCGTTTTGAACAACTGGGTACTATCTTACCAACACCCAATGAATTTCGTACGGCCAGTGGCGCACCTGGGCCAAAATATTGGCAGCAGCGTTGCGACTACGATATCGTTTGCGAACTGGATGAACCCAATCGGCGCCTGAATGGAAAAGAAACAATTACCTACTATAATAATTCTCCCGATGTGCTTACGTATTTATGGATTCAGCTCGATGAGAACCAACATAGCACAAGAAATAATTCCGGTTATCAATCAAGCAATACCATGTCGAAGATCATCAGTGACAAAGATCTTGGATTGCCATATGATCCGCGGGAATATGGAGATAGTATTTTAAAAATCACAAACGCACTTGGTGCCCCATTAAAATATACGATCAATAAAACCATGATGCGTGTTGATCTTCCACAACCATTAAAGCCTGGCCAACAATTTATTTTTAAAATAGATTGGTTCTATAATATTATTGAAAGAGCAAAATATGGTGGGCGTGGTGGCTTTGAATATTTTGCTGAAGATGGCAATGATCTTTTTACAATGACGCAATGGTACCCTCGCTTATGTGTGTACAGTGATTTTCAGGGCTGGCAAAATCACCAGTTTACCGGAACCGAGTTTGCACTTACGTTTGGCAATTTTAAAGTTACGATGACCGTTCCTGCTGATCATATTGTAATGGGAACGGGCCAATGTCAAAATTATCAACAAGTACTTTCTCCTGCGCAATTCACCCGCTGGCAAACTGCTCAAAATGCAAAAGAACCATTGGAGATATCTACACTTGCTGAAGCAACTGCAAGAGAAAAACAAAAATCAACGCAAAAGAAAACATGGATATTCAAAGCTGATATGGTAAGGGATTTTGCATGGGGAAGCAGCCGCAAATTTATCTGGGATGCGATGCCTGCTTATGTGGAAGGTAAAAAAGTAATGTGCATGAGTGCTTATGGAAAAGAAGCTTATAATCTTTATCGCAAATACAGTACAAAAGTTGTTGCACATACCATCAGGTCTTATTCAAAAATGACGATCCCCTATCCGTACCCGGTAGCTCAAAGTATTGAAGCTGCCAATGGAATGGAATATCCAATGATCTGTTTCAATTTTGGAAGATGCGAAAAAGATGGCACGTATAGTGAAGGCACAAAGAATGGTATGCTGGGAGTTGTTATTCATGAAGTGGGACATAACTTTTTCCCAATGATCATCAACAGTGATGAAAGACAATGGACCTGGATGGATGAAGGAGTGAATTCATTTTGTGAATACCGTACAGAAGAATTGTTTGATAACAAATATCCTGTTGGAAGAGGTCCTGCTTATAAAATGATCGACTACATGAAATTGCCGAAAGACCAGTTGGAACCAATCATGACCAATGGTGATAATATTCTTAATGTTGGATCAAACGCTTATGGCAAAGCATCTACAGGTTTAAATATGCTCAGGGAAACCATCATGGGCAGGGAGCTTTTCGATTATGCGTTTAAAGAGTATGCAAGAAGATGGGCGTTCAAACATCCAACACCTGCAGATCTTTTCCGTACCATGGAAGATGCCAGTGGCGATGATCTTGATTGGTTTTGGAGAGGCTGGTTCTATGGAACTGAGCCTTGTGATATTTCTTTAGATTCTGTAAAATGGGCCAACCTGAGTACAGATCCTGTTGAACAAAAAAATAATATGCTTAATCCTGTTCCTGTAGCAAAACCCATCCTCCCCGTTTTCGATGATATTTCAAAGATCAGGAACAGGGAAGATAAAAATATTGTTTTTGCAACGGATGCAGATACGTCATTAAGGGATTTTTACTGGAGATACGATCGTGATCTTGCAAAGGTTGACACAACGCCTGTTAGCAATACGCCAAACGCAACTGTTTACCAGGATTTTACCCCGGAAGAAAAAACACAAATGGCAGGAAAGAAAATAATGTACGAACTAACGTTTAGCAATAAAGGCGGTTTGGTTATGCCAATCATTATTGAATGGACCTATAAAGATGGCACAAAAGAAATAGATCGCATTCCTGTTTATGTATGGCGCAAGAATGAAACTAAAGTAACCAAAACATTCATGAAAGAAAAAGAAGTTGCATCTATAAAACTTGATCCAATGAGAGAAACGGCCGATATAGATGAAAAGAATAACAGCTGGCCCGTTGCAGAGGAACCAAGTAAGTTCCAGTTATTTAAAGCCAAAGAAGCAAGAGCAGCTAGAGGAGCAGCAACGGGGAGCAATCCTATGCAGAAGGAAATTAAGTAAATGCAAAATAAAGAATGTAAAATGTAAAAGTTAAAGGCACTAATATTAGTGCCTTTAATTTTTACATTTATTGTTTTACATTTTATATTTTACATTCCTGTTCTTCCGTCACGTACCGCATTTTTCTTCCCTTTGTTCTTCCGCTCCCATTCAACCATCTCATCCGTTTTATCTACTTTTTTAGGTTTTATATAAGCAGCACTTTTTTTAGCAGCATCAGGATTGAGAAGATTATTCCTTTGCCATTGTTCTGTTCTTATTAAACGGCCGGAGCCTGGTTCATAATATTTCCATTCGCCATCTTTAACGCTATATGGTTCAGCTTTTACAATTTTATAATCAACGATCTCTCCACTTCCAGTGCCATACACAGCAATCGTATCGTATGGCGCATCCGGGTTATATCCCTTCCATGATTCTTCTCTTTCAAGATCACCGAGATAATTATAATACTGTTGAACGCCATCTTTACCTCCAAGCACAAAATTTTCTACTCCGAGTAAATCCCCTTGCAAGGTATACATGCGCCAAAAACCATCCTTCTGACCTTTTTTGTACATGCCTTCTTGCTCATAGCCCGGGTTTCCTCTTAATTCATTGGTATGTTCAACCCATTTACCTGTTTTCAAACCATCTTTGTTAATGGCGTTAATGGTATCTCCTTTATCATTGAGTTTATATTCTTTGTATTGGGCATGGCTGGTTGCGACAAATGCAAACATCAAAATGACCATAAATAGCGAGGTGGTTTTTATAGCTTTCATTTTATAAAATATTGATTTTTAAACGGCATCAAATAAACAATTTTTCTTTACGGAAAATTGTATTCAAATTTACATCATTCCTTTGGGGATAAATGTTAATTCACCCGTTTTTTAAGTACATCAATGAAAGATTATAAAAAATATTATTTGCTGGATGCCCCTCCCGAAGATGTGTACGCTGCACTAACCAATGCTGCAACCATTCAATTATGGTCGGGCGAACCTGCCGTAATGGAACCTGTTGCTGGTACAGAATTTTCCCTCTGGGAAGACAGTATTTCTGGAAAAAATCTGGAATTTGTTCCCGGCAAAAAAATTGTTCAGGAATGGTATTTTGGTCAACAGGAGCTGCCATCCATTGTAACCATCATCCTTCATGAAAATAAGGGCGGCAGTTCTGTTGAACTAAGGCATACAAATATTCCTGATGAGGATTTTGAAAATATTGTAGAAGGATGGAATGATAATTATTTTGGATCGCTGATTGACTTTTACAGTTAAGAAGTGACAATGGCAGAAGTTGCCGGTGAGGACACCGGCCACGGCGAGACGCCGCGGTTGGCGTCCTCACCAACCGCTGGTTGGTACGCCACTGATTCACTGATTAAGAATAAAAAAATCAGTGAATCAGTGACAATACAGCAGCCGCAAGGCTGTTGTGAATACATAAATATCAAATAATAAAACAGTTTGTAAGGGATGACATTGACAAAGAAAATTTTTAATGCAATTGGCGTTCCCTCAACAATATCATCTATTCTTAAAAAACTTTCTGTCCAACGATCTTTTCTTAAAAAAAATATACAGCCCCTTTTATCCGAAGCTGAAAAGCAAAATGATGGTAGCCTTGATACAACCGATTTTAAAAAAATAAATGAATATTATGGACTAGCCGTTCCCGCTATTTTAGGCGAAGCATTCTGTGCGCTTCATAATAAAAAAATGAGTACTAATGAAAGAATGGCAAGTACCTCACAGGCCGCTATGACAGGATTGTTCGATGATTTTTTTGACAAACAATATTTGTCAGATGATATGATCGAAGATATGCTGAATAATAAAACAATCCCGGGTAAAAGATCAAATGAAAACCTCTTTGATAGGTTTTATAAAAATGCAGTGCAACATGTGCCAGATAAGAAAAAGATGCAGGAAGCTTTGATGGAAGTTTACCATGCGCAACTTGAAAGTAAAAAACAAACACAGGATTCTATTTCAGAAAAAGAAATACAATCGATCACATTTTATAAAGGAGGAACATCTTTACTTTTTTATCGAACAGCTTTTTTGCCAGTTGCATCAACAGAAGAAGAGAAATTAATTTACAACCTCGGCAGCCTCATGCAACTTGCCAATGATATTTTTGATGTGTATAAAGACAGGGAAAATAAAATCAAAACACTTATTACGGAAGCTACACATATCGCATCCGTTCGTGAATTGCTACAAGAGTTATTGTCAACCTATTATTTAGTAGCCTACGATATCGGTTTCCCCAAAAAAAATGTGAGACAATTTTTATCCATACTTTCTCTTGGTATTTTCAGCCGTGCATTTGTATGCCTTGATCAATTAGAAAAAAATGAAGCAACAACAGGCAATGTTTTTTCTGTTCATCAATATTCGAGAACGCAGTTGATATGTGATATGGATCTTCCTAAGAATATGTATAAGTCTGCGATGAAGCATATGAAGCTTATCGTGTAGGAAATCAGCTATCAGACATCAGATATCAGCTTTGATAATTTGATAAAGTTTAAAATTAGTTTAAACTTCCAAAGCTGATTTCTGATAGCTGATTTCTGACATCCAGCGGCTTGCTAATTAATATCTTTCTTCTCCTCTAACATTTTAATAAACTTCTCTATCGCATCCGAATTCTGCTTATCAGGAGATTGTGGTTGTGCAAGTTTTATATATTTCAACGCATTTTTAAAATCTCCATTAGCAGAATAACCTCTGGCTAATCCCATATTGGTGGTATATACATTTGGATTTTTTTGTGCATTCAATTTAAAAGCAACAAGTGCTTCTGCTGGTTTTTTGTCTGTTATTAATTGCCTGCCATAACTATGTAGTTCCTGCATATTCGCCAATGGCATTGCAGCATTTTTTAATGAATCTGCCTCGGCCTTTCTTCCAAGCTTTTCCAGCACAGATGCTTTTGTATTTAGTGTGCTGAACGTTTTTTGTCCTATAAAAGGACCATTGACTGCATAATCACTCCACACAAGTGCTTCCTCAAGATTGGTATTATGAGCAACACAAAATGCTGCAGCCTGTGCCCATGGATCTTTATCAAATCCTTTATTGCTTGTCAGTTCTGTTCTGAAAGATGCAAGCTGTATTTTTATATAATCAACAGAAACGGTGAATGGAACTTTTAAATTTTCCCATATCATTGATATCACTGCACTGTTTTCTTTCTCATCTGAAAATTCATATTTCAATCTTTCTGTTTTATCATTCATGTGAACTGTTTTTACAGTCACCCTCAATGCATCTTGTTTGGGATCATAAAAAAAGGAACCCCATGCTCCCGCATTTTTACTGAAGATAATGGTAGCATCTGCTTCTCCCATGGCAATAAAAAAACCATAAGTTCCGGCAGCGATGGGCTTTCCTTCTACCTGTGCATCGGTAGTAAAAGTGATCGTTGTATTTTCATTCGCACCTGCACGCCATGGAGCAGCTTTGCTTGTTCCAAATCCAAGATCTGTAAATCCGTAAGGAACGAGCTTGCCCCATATTTGTCCTTCTCTTCCTTTTACAGCTGGCCTGTCGTAATGCATGGTAACATCAGTGATGCCAATGCGTTCAGTAATGGATGCTTTTTTATTGCCGCCATCGGGCATGGTGGTTAGGCCTTGCGCAAATAAGCTGTTGCAGAAAAATAAAAATAGAATTGGTGAGAGTAGTTTTTTGTACATAAGCTTAGTTTTTTCTAAATGTAGGGATTATAAGTAAAGAGACAGAATAATATAATGATGAGTGGTGTCAGATCTTGATTTAAGTTGTTGTACCTCGCTTCATGAGTTGACACCTGGTAATTTTGTAGCGACAATTGCAACAAACAACATTTTAAAACTTAACTTAGCGACCCTATCAATAACAAGACTAAAACAGAATGATTTTAATAGATACTGGCATAAAAAAGGGCTAATAATGTTTGACGAAAAAAATAGTTTTGACCTGGCTAAGTATATTACACAGATCAACAAAATGGAAATGTAAAAGCTAAGAAAAATCGGAAATTCCGATTTTTCTATTTGAAAGTCCAAAGAGGATAATAATGAAACAACAAAATACTATACAAATATTTGAAGATAAAAAAGTAAGAACCCTTTGGGATGCTGACCAGGAAAAATGGTACATTTCTATTGTAGATGTAATAGCTATTTTAACCGATAGTCCCAATGCAAGAAAATATTGGAGTGTATTAAAAACACGTTTAAAAGCTGAGGGAAGCCAGTTGACTACAAATTGTAGTCAACTGAAAATGCAATCTGTCGATGGCAAATTTTACCTAACAGATGTAGCAGATACCGAACAACTTTTTCGACTTATTCAATCTATACCAAGCCCTAAAGCAGAGCCTTTTAAACTGTGGCTGGCAACAATAGCAGCCGAACGCTTAGACGAAATGCAAGACCCGGAATTAACTATTGACAGAGCTTTATATGAATACCAACAATTGGGCTACAGTGAAAATTGGATAAACCAACGCCTCAAAAGCATTGAAGTAAGAAAAGAACTAACGGATGAATGGAAAAGCCGTGGGTTAAAAGAAGGACAACAGTTTGCAACCCTTACAGATATTATTACCAAAGCCTGGGCTGGCAAAACCACCAAAGAATACAAAGTATTGAAAGGCTTAAAAAAAGAAAACCTTCGGGATAATATAACCAACACCGAACTTATTTTAAATATGCTTGCAGAAGCATCTACCAAAGATATTTCACAAGCTATAAACCCCAAAGGTTTTGAAGCCAGCAAAAAAGTAGCCGCACAAGGTGGCAACGTAGCCAAAGTAGCCATGAAAGAACTGGAAGCCAAAACAGGTAAAAAAGTGGTAACAGCATTAAATGCAAAAACGATTTTGCTTGAAAATAATACTGCAAAAAAATAAGCCTAAAAGAAACCTAAAAAGCAATAAGCTGCAATTCTATCTCACTCAAATTAAAATCGAACCTGGTTATTGTGTTACTGAATCTAATTTTATTCAAAAAGTAAATGGTGAATAACGAAACCTCCAAAGATTTCACCATTCACCATTGACCATTCACTTATTTATAGAAGTCGGTTTTCGACTGCCGATTGCCTTACTTCACATCTATCTTCAACAAACTCTTTCCATCAAAAAATGCTTCCAACTCATCGCCCACTACACATTCTCCAACTCCTGCGGGTGTACCGGTAAAAACCAGGTCGCCGATATTCAATGAAAAGTAATTGGAAATATTTGCGATCAGGTTATCGAAACTAAATATCATTTCGCCTGAATTGCCTTTTTGAACTTCCTCATTATTCTTGTTGAAAGAAAACTTGATATCCTTTTTATTTATTTCCGGGGTAATGTCGATGAATTTACCAACAGCGGCAGAATTATCAAATGCCTTGGCTTTTTCCCATGGCAATCCTTTTTTCTTGCATTCATCCTGGATATCACGTGCAGTGAAATCGATACCAACTGTTATCCCGTTATAATAATTAGCAGCATGCCTTTCCTGGATATATTTCCCGTTTTTGCAGATGCGTAATACCAATTCACATTCATAGTTCAGTTCATTGGTAAATTCAGGGTAATAAAAAGGTGTGTGAGCCTGCAACAGCGCACTTTTGGGTTTCATAAATATTATTGGTTCATCCGGTATTTCGTTTCCGAGCTCTTTCGCATGATCCGCATAATTTCTACCTATACATATTATCTTCATATTCAATCACTGGTTTTATTAGGGACTTAGGTTCCGAACCCCGAAAATAAACAAAAACACATTAAAAAAACAATATGATTGAATTATTATTCGGGTTTATAAATTTGATTGTTTACGTTACTCATAGTTCTGTCAAGACCAATAGCAGCAAAGCTTTCAATAATGTAAATGCACTTCTCAATTTTAAACGTCACTACCGGGATTTCTTCTTTGCGCCATTTTCCCAGTACAAAATCGGACTGCATGCCCTTAGGAAAATGATTTCCGATACCAAACCGAAGCTTTGGGTAGGCATCCGTGCCCAAAGTTTGTTGAATGTCTTTTAAACCATTGTGCCCTGCATCACTACCCTTCGCCCTTAAGCGCAGTTTGTCTAAAGGTAAAGCAAGTTCATCTACAATGGTAAGTGTATTTTCCACTAAAACCTTCTCCTTATCCATCCAATATTTAAAAGCCCGGCCGCTCAGGTTCATAAAAGTCGTTGGACAAATACAAACGAATGCCTTACCCTTCCATTTTACTTCTGCCATGAATGCGAGCCTGTCAACTTTAAATTCACCGCCATGCTTTGCTACAAAAGCATTCACCACATCAAAACCAATGTTATGCCTGGTATTTGCATATTCATCACCGGGGTTGCCAAGGCCAACGATTAGGTATTTTAACATGTCGCTCTTTGAAGGAATTATGAATTATGAATTATGAATGGCTTATAATCTTCGTGGCTTTTTAAGGCTATTAGGAGTAATAAATTACAAATTATAGGAGATACAAAAATTATCAGAAACCCATTCTTAATTCATAATTCTTAATTCCTAATTATATCAACTCACTCAGGTGCTGCTGCAAATCCGCATCCGTTTTTATTAGCACATCCCTCACCTTACTTCCCTGGCTGGCGCCAACGATGCCGGCAGCTTCCAGTTGATCCATCAACCTTCCTGCACGGTTATAGCCAAGTTTCATCCTGCGTTGTAAAAGAGAAGTACTTCCGCTTTGGCTCGATACGATCAGTCGTGCAGCATCTTCAAACAAAGCATCTTTATCATTCACATCAAAATCCCTTCCTTCCATTTCTTTTTCATCAACGTATTCAGGTAATAAAAACGCCTGGCTGTATCCACGCTGGTCGCCAATAAAATCAACGATCTTATCTACTTCAGGTGTATCAACAAAAGCACATTGAAGCCTTACTACTTCGCCATTATAACTGATAAGCATATCCCCTTTACCGATCAGCTGCTCTGCGCCACCGGTATCAAGAATGGTACGGCTATCAATTTTACTACTTACTTTAAATGCAATTCGTGCCGGGAAATTCGCTTTAATGGTTCCCGTAATAATATTTACAGAAGGCCTTTGTGTTGCAATGATAAGATGTATTCCGATCGCCCTTGCAAGCTGGGCAAGACGTGCAATCGGCATTTCCACTTCCTTGCCTGCCGTCATAATAAGATCTGCAAACTCATCCACCACCAATACAATAAATGGAAGGAACTGGTGTCCTTTTTCTGGATTCAGTTTTCTTGCAACAAATTTTTCATTGTACTCACGAATATTCCTGCAACCTGCTTCTTTCAAAAGATCGTAGCGGTTGTCCATTTCAATACACATGGCATTGAGGGTGTGAACTACTTTCTTTGTATCTGTAATAATCGCATCTTCTTCGCCGGGAAGTTTTGCAAGAAAATGTTTTTCAATTGTTTTATAAATACTCAACTCCACTTTCTTCGGATCAACCAATACAAATTTTAATTGCGATGGATGTTTGCTGTATAATAATGAAACAAGGATCGCATTCAATCCAACAGATTTACCCTGGCCCGTTGCACCCGCCATCAACAAATGCGGCATGCTTGCAAGGTCAACGATAAAATTCTCGTTATTGATCTTTTTACCAATGGCAATCGGCAATGAAAAAGCGTTGTTTTTAAACCTGTCCGAATCCAACAAAGTACGCATACTTACAATCGTCTTTTTTGCATTGGGTACTTCAATACCAATAGTTCCTTTACCAGGTATTGGAGCAATGATTCGAATACCAAGAGCAGCAAGGCTCAATGCAATATCATCTTCCAGATTTTTGATACGTGAAATGCGTACACCCGCCGCCGGGATGATCTCGTAAAGTGTAACTGTTGGACCAACCGTTGCAGATATTTTCGAGATCTCAATATCGTAATTGCGAAGGGTATTGATGATCTGGTTCTTATTGTTTTCAAGTTCGGTAGGATCCTGTACAATTTTTTCGCTACCATGATTTTCCAACAAATCAATAGTTGGATATTTATAATCACGAAGATCTAAGATTGGATCGTAAGGTTTTTGCTCCATTACTTTTTCTGCAGCTGTTAATTCTTCTGCTGGTTTTGCATCATCTATTTTTATTTCAAGCTCAAGTCCTGAAGCAGCAACAGGTTTATTTTTTTGTGTGATAATTTTTTCAGGTTCAGGCAATGCAACTTCCAATTCCTGTTCTATGATTTTCGGTTCTGGCTTAACAACTTTTTCTTTTACTGGTTTTACTTCCTCTTCTTTTTCAACAATGGTAAGCTCATGGTCCAATACAGGTTCAATAGATTCTGGCTTTTTCATTTTACCAGCATTGCCCTTCATATTATTTCCTTTCATGGTTGCATCCACCACTTCCTCCATGTCTGGCTCTCCTGCTTTTGCCAATGATGCATCTACCATCATGGTTGTAACATCAGCTTCTTTATTTTCTTTTGATGGTATTTTAAATGATGGATTAAAGCGCCAGATGACATAAGATAAAAATGCCAGCATGATGATACCGATGGCACCAATTTTACCAATAGCAGCATACATCCAGTCTCGCATCATATCACCAACGGCACCGCCCCATGCAAATGCATTTCCATTCATGATCACAGAAGCAGTAACACTTATCAATGGTAAACCAACGATAATGTATTTAAGATTGCGTGCAATTGAAAAAACTTTTTTTCCAAAGAATAAATTCACGCCCACGACAAAGAAAAGGCTGCACAATAAATAAGATGCAATTCCAAATCCTTTATAAATAAAGAAATGAGAAATATAAGCACCGAATGTTCCCATCAGGTTGGCTACTTTGGTATCGGTACCAATGAGCAGGTGGCTGCCGTGTTGAAATACTTTATCCTGGTCTTCATCCCAGGTAAATAAATAAGAAGTAAATGCTATAAAAAGTAAAATAGAAATTAGAATACAAATGCTGCCCGCTATTTTATGGGTGCGTTCATCTTTAAGTAGTTTTTTTACGTCTACTTTTTCAATTTTTTCCTGCTTAAGTATTTCTTTTTCGGAAGCTTTTGATTTTGTTTTGGCCATCGGTTACAAAGATATTAAATCCTATAGTGTTATATGTAATAGTCATTGGTTATGCAACGGCGAATTTATGCAGGTATGTTGGTAAACATGCCATTCTAAGTATTTTTTTTCTTTGGAATTAAAAAAACACTGTAATAAATACAGTTAAAACACCCTTGCTTTTTTAAAAAAAAATTAAAAGATTTGTCTGTTGACAGCAAAATGAATTATTGGTCAATAGGAATTAGCCGAAAATCCGATCAAAGAGTAGGCAGTAAATCAACAAAATGTATGGCAACAAAAAATCTTGATGTACAATATCATCAACAGGATACCGATTATTATTGTGGGGCTGCATGCGCTCAAATGGTACTCGCAGAAATAGGTGCAGGATTACTGGACCAGGATGATCTTTATAATGATAACCATAGTCATAGTGTAGCCGAACCCGGGTGGTATACTGCTCCTGATGGCTTACAATGGACTTTGATAAACAGAAAGCCTGCGTCGTTTACAAACACATTTGCTTTATTTGCTTTAAATACAGAAGATGCTATTTCAAGAAAAATTGTATGGACGATTTTTCATTATGGAGTTGCTCCTGTTGCGATGGTGTATGGGTGGGCCCATTGGATCGTTATTCGTGGATATGATATAAGTGCTGACCCTGCGAATTCCACAGACAATGGATATTCTATTAATTCTTTTGATGTAAATAATCCATGGCCCCCAACTCCAACACCAGGTCCGCCACCAGCACATTCGGATGGAGACATATGTGGAAGTGGTGGAAACAGGGGCGTTGCCAATGAACATATTGCTTATAATACCTGGCAATCAGATTATATGACAGGCATTCCAAGTGGGCACTGGGGTGGTAAATTTGTAGCGATATGTGATCCCTTGCCGCCATCAGAAAGGCCAGGCAAATCGACCAGGCATCAATCCCCTTTTGACGGTAAAAAAATTATTGAGAAAAAAGAGATTGAAAAATTAGCATTAGATGGAATTAAACTATATGGATTACAAAAAAGAAAAACCTGGAAAAATATAATAGATAGTAATAGCGGAGGTGAACCTGTATTGGTTCAAAGGCTGGACAGAACAGATAGCTATTATTATATAGTTCCATTCAATACTTCAGAAAATCGTTCAAGTGCACTTGTAAGTATAGATGCAAGGTTTGGTGATTACAAGCAATCGGTTTTATTACCAGAACCTACAGATCATTTGTCGGGTGCTTATGACAGGAAAAAGATTACAAAGAACATTTTAAACAATCGTTTTTCATCTGATGATGATAAAGAGGGAAGATTTATCGTAAGACCTGAAGCATATTGCCTTTACCCAACTTTGGTTTGGAAACCTTGTCGCGAATCATTATCACCGTTCTGGCCTTTTCATATGTATACTATTGGTTCAAGGCATATTTATGTTCGCATAGATGGTACTATATTTACACAACTTCATGATGATCTTAGAGGCATTTAATTAGTGTTGTGTAATAGGCCGAATCAAATTATTACTGATGAATGAAATAACAGAAATGGAAGCCATTGAATCAGTTCGGAAATTTTTTAACCTGGAATCAACAATAACAGGTTCCGCCATTAGGGTAATAAATTTGCAAAACAAGGGGAATGATTATTTCTTAGTAATATTTGGAGATGATAAAGCATCTGTGGCAGTAGCAGCAATTGAAAGTAAAAATGCAGCACTAAAAACCTGGGCCCGGCTTCCAGGCACTACCATTCATTTAACAATTAACAAAGAGAAAGCTTTGGAGCTTTGTCATTCAAATAAAAATGTTCTTGTTGAAATGGTTTGGGAGCCGGGCACTCTATCACGTTCGCAACTTTATCCCATTTGGAAAATCTATAATTTTCCTGCAATAAAATATGTTAATCAGCAAGGGGTTGTTTCTGAAAGTCCAGGTCGTATAAATTAAATTTTCCTGTTTTAAAATGCAAGCGTATTTATTTTCAATTTAATAGCATAATAAATATTTACTTTCTGAAAAAAGAAATCAACAAACAAATCCATCCCCCAATAAAAGCCAATCCTCCAATGGGAGTTACGGCACCAACAGCATTATAACCTGGAATTACAGCAGCCTTTACCCAGGTTAAAAAATACAATGACCCACTGAATAAAATGATCCCGATAATAAAAAACCGGCCGGCCCAAACAGTAGTTTTATAAGGAAAATCCTTGTATAAAATGGCGGCGATAAATAATGCGAATACGTGATTAAACTGGTAGCGAACTGCCGTTTCAAAAATCGAAACCGCTTCTTGTGTAACATTCGCTTCTTTTAATGAATGAGCGCCGAATGCGCCGAATGCAATGGAGAGTGCGGCGAGAATGGATGCTGTTCTTAAGAAGTTTTTATGCATTGTAAGCTGTAAGTTTTAAGCTGTAAGCTATAAGTTGTTCGTAATTATTTAAAGTTTATTTGATAAACGAAGTGCCTATTATATTAAAGTTCCCAATTAAGAAATGATCAACAATTTTAGCAAACTACTTAAAGCTTATAGCTAACAGCTTATAGCTTGCTGCTATCTGATTGGCGATGAAACAATCTTCTTAAAACTTTCTACCGTCAAATCTGCTGCCCGCAACTGTATCTTCGCCTGTTCATAAAAACCAATTCTTTCTTCTAATTTTTTCTGGATAAAAAACAACAACTCGGCTTCATTTACTTTATTCAGCAATGGGCGTTTGTCTTTTTCCAGCATGATCTTATCTAAAAGTTCCTGCGGAGAAGCATGCAGGTAAATGGTCAATCCATTTTCATTCATCCATTCAATGTTCTCTTCAAAACACGCAGCACCGCCGCCACAGGCAATAATGCAATTGTCATATTGCGACATGGTACGTAGTGCAATGGATTCCTGGAAGCGGAAATATTTTTCTCCTTGTTTCTCAAAAATATCAAGGATAGATTTCCCTTCTGCTTTTTCAATTACTTCATCCAGGTCGTGAAAAGGCATTTCATGATAATCAGCCCAGACTTTACCCCAATGCGTTTTGCCGCTGCCCATAAAGCCGATTAGAAAAATTCTCATGCTACAAATGTAAGGATATCAGATATCAGATATCAGATATCAGCTCGTTACTTTTAAATGGAAGTTCTTAACTAAAGAAATAAGTAATTAAGTCCTGTCATAAATCAATACAAATATTATATCCTGTTTCCGCGTAAAGGAAAAAAATTTATACAATAGCTGACATCTGATTTCTGACATCTGATATCACTGCGCCCCTTCCCAGTCTTTATAAAACTCGTCAAGATACTGCTCCATAAACCCATGTCTTCTCTCCGCCATTCGTTTTCCCGTGGCCGTGTTCATCCTGTCTTTCAACAACAATAATTTCTCATAAAAATGATTGATCGTTGGAGCAGATGTCTTTTTATACGTTTCCTTATCCATCTGAATATCGGGTTTGATCGCGGGATTATACAGTTCACGATTTTTAAATCCACCATAATTAAAAGCACGGGCAATACCAATGGCGCCCAAAGCATCCAACCTGTCGGCATCCTGTACCACTGCTAATTCAGGAGAAGAAAAACTGGCTGCAAAATTTCCTCCTTTAAAAGAAATATTGCGAATGATATTTTCTACATGTTGAATAACATCTTCATTTACTTCTGATGATTGCAGGTAAGCACGGGCTTTTTCAGGGCCGATATTTTCATTACCATCATTAAATTTTGCATCTGCAATATCATGCAACAATGCGGCAAGTTCAACGATGAACATATTTACATTTTCTGTTGTAGCAATTGCTTTAGAATTTTTCCATACCCGTTCAATATGAAACCAATCGTGGCCGCCTTCTGCACCCTGTAATGTTATTTTTACGAAGTTGATGGTGTTGTTGATTATTTCCTGTTCGTTCATGAATCAAAGGTAAATCATTATCGGCGCCGTGGATTAATTGCTATGATTGGCAAATATGATTACCAAATATGATTGGAAGACGGATGACACGGACCGGGCGGATGAACACGGATTTATATTTGCTTCGCAAATATTGCAGATCTGTAATTAATATAAATTCCATCAAAGTATAAGGAGATATTTTATTACGCATCCGATTTTTTTGGAACAAAAAATAAATCCGTGAACATCCGCCCCGTCCGTATCATCCGTCTTCCAATCCTCGGCGCAGATAAAAAGTCCCTGTCAAGGTTTGCCGATTCCCGATTGACGATTGCCTCGTAACTTACATTGTGATCCCTTCAAACAAACAACAACTCCGCTATTTCCTCTTCAGCCAATACCTGGCCGATGGAATTCGTGTAACATTAGAGATTATATTACCTGTTATCGTATTTGCGCAATTCGGAAAAATGAGTACGGGCCTCACCATTGCACTTGGCGCATTTTGTGTAGGCATCAGTGATATTCCCGGGCCGGTTGATAGCAGGAGAAACGGAATGCTCTATTGCATTGGATTTATTTTCTTCATGAGTTTATTAACAGGTTTTCTGAATCAAAATATTTTGTTACTAGGCTTGCTCGTAGCCGTTTCTACTTTTTTCTTTACGATGATCAGTGTGTATGGAAACAGGTCTGCTTCTGTTGGCACGGCTGCTTTACTGGTAATGATCTTACGCATGTCGGATGTTGCTTCACCACAGGTAATCTTTACCGATAGTTTGTTGATATTGGTTGGTTCCGTTTGGTATCTTTTAATTGCTTTATTATTTAACAGGCTCACACCTTATCGCCCGGCACAACGGGCATTGGGTGATTGTCTTCACGAAACTGCAAAATTCCTCCGCATAAAATCTGAGTTGTATGATACCAAAATCAATTTTGAAGATGAGTATCGCAAACTGGTAACACAACAAATTATAGTAAATGAAAAACAAGATGCTGTACGTGAGCTTTTATTTAAAAATAAAGAGATACTAAAAGAACCTTCACGTACAGGAAGATTACTGGTTCTTACTTTTGCAGATGCAGTTGATCTTTATGAACAAATTATGGCAACCTGGTATGATTACCGTTCTTTAAGAAAACGATTTGGATCAACAGGTATTCTAGATGATGTATCACAAATAATAAAAAATATTGCAGTTGAACTTGATGGTATCGGCCTTGCCATTCAATCAAATAGTTCTTATAAAAAACAATATAAATTAATACCTGCGCTGGATGAATTAAAGAAAAAAGTAGATGCTTTAGAAGATAAAAACAGCAGTAACCTTGTTTTAAAAAAAATTCTTGTCAACCTCCGCAATCTTGGTGAACATGTTGATGAACTGATCAATTATTTCAGTCTTACCATTTCTGAAAAGGGCCGCATGCGCAGTAAAAGTGATTATTCAAAATTTGTTTCTCACCAGGAAATTGATCCTGTAATTTTTAGGAATAACCTTACGCTACAATCTGGTATTTTCAGGCATGCTCTCAGAATGATGATCACTTGTGTAGCTGGATTTACGATCGCTAAACTCATCTCTTATGGGCATCATAGTTATTGGATATTATTAACGATCATCATTCTTTTAAAGCCAGGTTTCAGTCTTACCAAGGAAAGAAATATTCAACGTTTTGCAGGAACCATTGCTGGAGGATTGATTGGTTTGGTCATTCTATATTTTATTCACGATCGCAATGTGCTCTTTGGAATTATCATTTTTTTCATGCTCGGCACATATACTTTTATAAGACTGAATTATATCGTAATGGTCATCTTCACCACGCCTTACATTCTCATACTTTTTAATCTACTCGGAATGGGATTTTTAAAGATCGCTGAAGAGCGGCTACTGGACACCGGTATTGCGTGCATACTTTCTTTTCTGGCAAGCTATTTATTATTTCCTCATTGGGAATCGGTGCAACTGGATACGTATATGAAAAATGTTTTAAAAGCAAATATCAATTACCTGGATAAACTGTGGTCATTCCTCACTGGTAAACAAATACCAACACTCGAATACAAACTCGCAAGAAAAGATGTGTACATCAGCACCGCCAATCTTTCTGCTGCCTTCAACCGCATGCTATCAGAACCAAAAAACAAACAACGCAATGGAAAACTCATTTATGAATTTGTGGTTCTGAATCATGTGCTTTCATCAAACATTGCAAGTCTTTCAGCTGATATGAGACTTACAGAACAAAGCGTATATCCAAGAGAGATTACCCAACAGGTGAAACGTTCTACATCATCACTTCAAAAAAGCCTAAACCAACTGGATAAGGATTTTGCTATAGATATTAAAGAAGATTTACTGCAGGTAACATCAAAAGATATTCCACCTGATAAACATTTGGCAGAACAACTGGAATTTATTTATAAGGTAACGTTGGATATTAATAAGGTAACGAAGTTGATAAGTGTGTGACGTTTTTCTTGTGTTATGTGATTGACTTCTATGATTGGAAGACGGATGAAACGGACGGGGCGCCTGCCTGGCTGAAGCCATTCAGACAGGGATGATCACGGATTTATATTTGCTTCGCAAATATTGGCAGATATGTAAGCACTAAATCAATAAAAACATTCCCACAGATTTACCTGGGGGAAATACGCTGTTTTTATGAGGCATTTCTCTTTTGGGAAATAATATCTGAGATTATCTTGGGTGTAAAAAACAATGCTATTATTTGAAGAAAAAACGGAGTTAATCATTAAGTGCTTTTACACGGTTTACAATAAACTTGGTTTTGGATTTCTTGAAAGAGTTTATGAAAATTCTTTGATCATTGAACTAACGAAGCAAGGTTTTAATTGTTTACAACAAGTATCGATTGATGTTTATTATGACAGAAATATTGTAGGTACTTACTTCGCAGATATTATCGTCGATAATAAAATTATATTGGAATTAAAAGCCCTTGATACTGAAATAATAAAAGAACACGAATTACAACTTCACAACTACCTAAAAGCCACCGAGCTCGAAGTAGGATTGATTTTGAATTTCGGCAAAAAACCATCCTTCAAAAGAAAAATACTTACCAAAAAGCCACTTTAACAATCCGCATTTTTTTGGAACAAAAAATAAATCCGTGTTCATCCGCCCAGTC
>JBDTLP010000027.1:0-48349 GCA_039934735.1 Ferruginibacter sp.
GCATTTCCATCATCATAAATGATAAAATTAAATTGCGTGGTATTTTTTTGATCCCTGAATTTTATAGTCACGTCCCAACTTTTCTTTTTACCAGTTTCATAAGTATAACCAAATTCTGTAGAGGTGAAAATGATTCCTGCTTCATCACTGGTAGCAGGAGCCTGCTGTGCATTGCCAAAATAAGGGAGATAACTTATTATACTGTCGCCACTAATTTTCACATCATATGCTGAAGTAAGTATTCTCAGCTTTCCACCCATTGACGTGACTGATTGAGCAACAAAAACAAAATCCTTGTTTGCAATTTTTTCAGAAAGGATTTTATACGCAGTTGCATTTTGAGCCATAGATCTTTCAGTTTTTCCAAATAGAAAGAAGCTTATAAAAAATACCCTGGCTGAAATTTTAAGAAGCAGTTTCATATTATTTTTTTCTTTTAAAATCCAGGTCCTGGAAGTCATAACTAAAATCTGTTAGCGGAGAAATGGCTTCCATTTTTATGCCAGATGCTTTGCCGGTATTATCAAGATCGAATTTTAAATATGAGTCAGCATCAAAGCTGCGGTCCTCCCATCTTACAATAAAAGTATTGCCTTTATAAGGAAAGATCTCCCCGGTAAGCATCATTGATCTTTTAGAATCAAACCACATTTTTCCATTCTTTACAGAGATAATCACATCACCCAGCCATTGATCCGTATAAGTTCCTGTATAAAGTTCAGGATTGGGTTTGGTAAGATTGTTTTTCATTTGTACATCAATATCCTTAGCAATATCATCTGTTATTTTTTTTGCATCGGCTTCGTTTTTCACAACACGGTCATGGTTTTCTTTGATCCTATCCTTTCCCGTTATGCCCAGGTAACTATCCTTGATGGTATTTGTGATTGATGTGAAAGCCGCACCTGATTGTTGATTGGTGAACACGATGATCCCGAGTTTTAATTCTGGTATCAGCGTAACCTGCGTTACTATGCCGGCAAGTCCACCGGTATGAGAAGCTTGTTTGTATCCTTTTACATCAGCCAAAAACCAACCAAGACCATAGCTGGCAAAATGGGTATTATAAGAATTCGTTCCATGTACAGGTATAATGGTTTGAGGTGTCCACATTTCTTCATGAACCTCTTCACTGAATATTTTCTTTTTAAGGCTATCACCATATTTACCGTTTTCCATTTGCATGATCACCCATTTGCTCATATCGGTAAGGTTGCTGTAAATGCCTCCTGCTGCATCTGCATTGGTGCTCCAGTCGCGACGAATTACTTTTATTTTTCCATCTACAGGAGCGTGAGGGTCAACAACATTTGATTTGTCTTTTAATCTTTTAAATGAAGCTGCACTTTTATTCATACCCAGCGGTTGCATGATCCGTGTTTCAACGAATTCTTCCCAGCTCATTCCTGAAACACGGCTAACGACTTCTCCCGCCACCATGTATAACAAGTTGTCGTAATCGAATTTTGTTCTGAAACTGGAAACCTGTTTTAGATAACGAAGGTTATGAATAATATCCTTGATGGTAAAATTATTTGAATCAGGAAAGAACATCAGATCACCGGCACCAAGGCCCATTCCGCTTCTGTGTGTAAGCAGGTCACGAATGGTAAATGCCTCGGTCACATACGGATCATATAATTTGAATTCGGGGATATAATCATTGACTTTATCATCCCATTTTAATTTGCCTTCATCGATCAATATTCCAAGTGCAGCCACGGTAAAAGCCTTGCTGTTAGATGCAATTCCGAATAAAGTGTTTTCATCAACTTTTTGATTTGTATTAAGAGAACGAACGCCATATCCCTTCGCATGAATGAGTTTGCCATCTTTCACAACAGCCACTGCAATCCCGGGAACATCGAAGCTCCGAAGCGTTTTTTCTACAAGGGAATCGATTTCTGTGGAAGTTATTACCTGTGCATAAGTTGTTAGTACATTAAATAAGCAAAAAAGGCTTAAAAACAAGGATGTTTTTTTCATGAATTAAAGTTGTAAGATGAAGGCTGGACGCCCATTTACGTCGAAAATAATAATTATGAGCGATACCAATGTTACCATTAGAATAATTTTTATTTTCCATGCTTGTAATTGGTATTGTTTTCGTAACATTATGCAAAATTAATTGCGATGCAAAATCACAAAAAGCAGTTAGAGCCACTCATTAACTGGAATACTTTAAAATCTTACAAAGACGAAGCTACTAACAATAAAATCCACAGGCATCTCGTAGATATCAATGATACTATTTCAGAAGACGACATCAGGAACATAAAATTATTTGCTGTTGTTACTGAAATAGAAATCACAACTTCAGAAAAACAATTGGAAAAAATAGTGCATTGATAACTTCAGGTTATAAGCTTTAAGCTGTAAGTTGTTTAAAATATTTTTGCATCTTGATTTTATCAGGGTCTGCTATTTTTTTAAGCGTTTACACATTCGTTACAATCGAACCTTACTTTTAATCTACTTATAGCTTACAGTTAAAAGCTTATAGCTTCTCACATAATATTTTCCCTCTTTTTTCGTTGTCCGATTTTTATACAATTCTGCATCATTTACTGCGTAGTTCTACTCAGGTTTTCATTGGGGAATTACTCATAATTTTCAAAAGTCGAATTATTACTACAAACTATTGAATGAGGTCGCTACAAAAAAGCGGGCATACAGTTTTTATCTTTGTATTGTAATCGGAAGATACCTTTTGAAGAACACAAGAATACTGAATTAACTATCCAAATATCTTAGTCGAATTTCCATCCTATTTAAAAGCTGATTTCGAATCCAATATCATATCGAATTACTATCCTTAAGAAAAAACTGATGTATGATCCAATATCATAACGATTAACCATCCTGTTAGAAACCGAATTAAGAATCCAATATCGTATCAGAAAATCCATCCTGTAGAAAAAACAAATTAAAGGATCCAATATCTATAGAATTACTATCCTTTAAAAAACCGAATGAAGTATCCAATATCGTATCGAATTACTTATCCTGTCAGAAACCGATATCCAATTATCGAATGAAAAATGAATAGTCTGTGAGAAACCTTCGAACCTAACGAAGGTTTTTTTCTTTTTACAGAATCATGATCCAATTGAACATTTATCCTGCAAAAACCATTTAGCCATTATCGTGAAAAATGAATAGTCTGTGAGAAACCTTCGAA
This sequence comes from Ferruginibacter sp., assembly GCA_039934735.1. Lineage (GTDB taxonomy): Bacteria > Bacteroidota > Bacteroidia > Chitinophagales > Chitinophagaceae > Ferruginibacter. The sequence goes on from JBDTLP010000027.1 coordinate 3,182, forward strand.
CCTGACGAAGGTTTTTTCTTTTTAATAAATCATATTTTTAACTACAAGTAATTAGCAAAGCAGACTACATATTTTCTTTTTATAGTTAAGTAACTTACAAATGCTTTTTAGATATTATGTCTCGCTTTGAAATCCAAAAATAAACCGTTGCTTTTTAATGTAAAACCATCTATGGGAAACCTTCTCTAAGAAGGTTTTTTTTATTTTATTCCTTCTCAAATATCCTTCATCGTTATTGTTTATTAAAAATGCCAATGCCTGGCAAGCAGTAAAATATTTACATTTGAATAAAACCGGGAGTAGTTGGTGGAAATTAAAGTGGTTGGTATTCCTACCATAAGTGTTCGGAAGTTTTTTTATCTACGCCAATGATTGGAACACGGATTATACGGACTGGGCGGATATTCACGGATTTATGCTGCTACGCAGCATGACGGAAATAATAGGTAAGTAGAATCTGTGATTTTTTGGAACAAAAAATAAATCCGTGTTCATCCACCCAGTCCGTATAATCCGTGTTCCAATCATTCATGTAGATCTTTCGTAAAATCTTCCGAACAGTTGTGGTGTCCCCACAAACCGGAATCATATTAATAATCATTCCAATCAAAACAAAATTAATGAGAGCTGCTTCGCTAAAAGATATTAAAACAGAACTTGATTTACAGCCACAACAGGTATTATTGGGCCTATGTCTCAGGTTGGCTAAATTTAAAAAAGAAAATAAGGAATTATTGACCTACCTTCTATTTGAAGAAAACAATGAAGCAGGTTATGTTGAAAGCGTAAAGGGTGAAGTTGATCTTGCTTTTCTTGAATTGAATATTAAAAGTGTTTACATTGCCAAAAAGAACCTGCGAAGAATACTGCGTTCTATAAACAGGTATATCAAATACAGCAGTGTAAAAACAACTGAAGCGACTTTGCTGATCTATTTCTGCAGTAAAATAAAGGCTTCAGGATTACAGATTGACAAAAGCACGGCCCTTTCCAATATCTATGCATCACAGGTAAAAAAGATAAAAACTGCTATCGCCACCCTTCATGAAGACCTTCAGTACGATTTTAAAAAAGAATTAGAAGAGATTCTATAAAAACAAAAACAAAATTCAAAACTCAAAATTCAAAACTCTCTAACATGCCTCAATCAAAAAAAAGAGACGCACACAAAACCCAACATCTCGATTACATTCCTCACAAGAAAAAAAGAGGAACAGCCAAATCAGTAGCAATAATATTTTGTTGTTTAATGTCCTTAGCAATTGCATGGTTTGCAGTTGGAGGAGCTTCAATATGGTTATTAGTAGGAGGAGTGTTGGGAGCAGGCTTTGGATATTTTTTAGGTAACCAGATGGATAAAGCAATGGATAAACCACTTAAATAGCAGGGTATTTATTTACTAATTAACAAGTTGAAAAAGTTGATAGAGGTCTACTACTATTAAATACATCAACTATTTCAACATAAAATAAAAAAGTTGATAAAGGAATTTCCTCTATCAACTTCATCAATAATATTAACTCCATCAACCTGTTTTTACTGTTTAAACGGGCCTTTAAATTCCTTCTTAAACTCCATAAAATCGGGAATGGATACATGCTGTACATAAGAATTATCAGGATGATTTAGAATATATTCCTGGTGATAATCTTCAGCAGGATAAAATTTTGTAAATGGAATTACTTCTGTTACAACTTTAGAGCTGTATTTTTTTGAGGCATTTACACGATTTATCTCCGCCTGCACTACCTGCTTTTCCTTTTCATTGCGATAAAAAGCAATCGAACGGTATTCAGTACCTGCATCGTTGCCCTGCCTGTTAAGTGTTGTTGGATCCATGCTAGCAAAAAAAGCAGCCACCAGCGTTTCATAAGAAATTTTTGTTGGGTCATAATAAACATTTACAGTTTCAGAATGGCCGGTTGAACCGCTTGCTACTGATTCATAAGTTGGATTTGTATCCGTACCGCCTGCATAACCAGATACTGCATCCCTTACACCTACAAGGCTTTGAAAAACAATTTCTGCATGCCAGAAACACCCTTCAGAAAAAGTAGCAACAGCTTCATTGGAGGAAGCTTTTTTTGAGCCAACAGGAATTTTTAGATTATTGGTTTGCGTTTGTGCACAGGATACAAATAATATAATCGCTGCGATGGTAGATAAGAAAGATTTCATTTGTTGTTTTTTTGAGTTAGCAAATAAACGATGTTGCATATCCGGATGGTTTTATTTTAAATGTTAAACTATACTAAAAAAGATTATACATATAATCTGTCATTGATAAGCTGGTAACGTATTTTACCTGTAAATTAGCATCTCAATATTTGAAGATGAAATTACGCCATATCTTTTTTGTTATTTGTCTGCTGGTTGACCATTCAACCATATTTGCACAAGGAAAGGCCGCAAAATTTACCGATCAGATGAAAGAAGACATGTGCATTAAGATAAAAGCTGCCGCACAACATGCCTGGCAAGGCTATAAACAATTCGCCTGGGAAGCAGATGACCTGAAACCACTCACGAAAACATCGAAGCTCTGGTATAAAAATTCCATGCTGATGACGCCTGTTGATGCGTTTGATACATTTACCATGATGGACCTTACAGATGAAGCGAAAGAAGCTAAAGAGGTAATTCTTTCAAAACTCAATTTTAATGTTGACAACGATATCCAGGTTTTTGAAGTTACCATCAGAATATTAGCAGGATTAATGACTGCTTATGAATTGGATGGCGATCCAAAATTTCTTACACTCGCTACAGATTTGGGGAACAGGATGATGCCTGCATTCAATACGCCTACGGGTATGCCTTACAGGTATGTTCATTTGCAAACAGGTAAAGTGAGAGATTCTGCTAATAACCCTGCAGAGATTGGTTCTTTGATGATGGAGTTTGGTAAACTTTCAAAATTAACGGGCGATAAAAAATATTATAATGCTGCAAAGAAAGCCATCATGCAGGTTTATAAAAGGCGTAGTAAGATTGATCTTGTTGGCGAACAGATAAATGTTATCACAGGGAAATGGTTAAGTAAACAATCACATATCAGCGGCTATATTGATTCTTATTATGAATACCTGTATAAAAGCTGGGTACTTTTTGGAGACATAGATTTTAAAATTGCATTCGACAAACACAATGCTGCTATCAAAAAATATTTGATTGATAAAACAGAGAACGGCTGGTTTCTTCGTCATGTAAATATGAATACAGGAAAAGAAACTGCAACAACTTACGGCGCATTGGATGCATTTTATGCCGGACTTTGTGCCTATGCGGGTGATGTGGAAACCGCACAACATATTCAGCAGGCAAACATGCACATGTGGGTAAGGTTTAATATGGAACCTGAAGAATATAATTATAAAACAGATTCCGTTTCAAGTGCTTATTATATTTTGCGCCCGGAAAATATTGAAAGCTGTTTTTATTTATCCAGAGCAACAGAACATGCTGAATATTTATGGATGGCAAAAACAATGACTGATAATATCATTGAACATTGTAAAACTGAAACTGCATTTTCAGCATTGAAAGATGTAAGAACATTTGAAAAAGCAAATTCCATGGAAAGTTTTTTCTTTGCCGAAACATTGAAGTACGCCTATTTGGTGTTTGCACCAGCATCAACCGTTGATCTTGGTAAAGTAGTTTTCAATACAGAAGCACATCCGTTTAAAATAGAAACAAAAAACAAATGATATCATCGGTAAGAGATTTTAAGAATGCTTTTTTTATTGGCGTTGCAGGTACAGGCATGAGTGCCATTGCACAATATCTTGCAGGTACTGGTATTGCGGTGAGTGGGAGTGACCGTTATTTTTTGCCTGGCGAACCCAATGATACCAAAGAAAAATTAGAAGCCGCAGGTATAAAATGTTTTTTACAAAATGGAGAAGGGATCACCGCAGATACTGATCTTGTGGTTGTTTCTACAGCAGTGGAAGATACCGTTCCCGAAGTGCAAAAAGCAAAGTTATTGTCCATTCCCATTATTAAAAGAAGTGAATTGCTGGCGCTGATTGCTAAGAGTAAAAAAACAATTGCTGTTGGCGGTACATCCGGAAAAAGTACAACGAGTGCGATGTTGTTTGATATTTTACAAACTGCAGGATTGCATCCAAGCATCATCAGTGGAGCCGGACTTACAAGTATTATTAAAGAAGGAAAGATTGGTAATGCAAAAGTTGGAACAGGTGATTGGCTTGTAATAGAAGCTGATGAAAGTGATGGCAGTATTGTTCAATATTATCCTGAAGTTGGGTTGTTGTTGAATATTGATAAGGATCACCAGGAAATTGATGAGTTGATGAGTATTTTTTCTACGTTTAAAAAGAACACGAAAGAATTATTTATAGTAAATCGCTCAAATGTATTGTCAAAAAAATTATCAGTAAGTGCTGAAGATGATTTTGAATTGTCGGCAGATTCTGATGCAGGTTATAAGGCAATCAACTTTTCGCAAAACGGACTTGTTATTTCATTTATGATCAATGGCGTTGATTTTACTTTGAATACGGTTGGTAAACACAATATGGAAAATGCATTGGCTGCAGTAGCTGTTGCCAACCAAATTGGTGTTGATCTGAAAACTTGTGCTGCTGCATTGAAAAATTATGATGGGATTTATCGTCGTCATCAAATATTGGGAATAAAGCATGGCATTTATATTATTGATGATTATGCGCACAATCCTGTTAAATGTGCTGCGTCTATTGCTGCCTGTCAGCCTATTGCTCCGAAAGTTATAGCCTGGTTTCAGCCGCATGGTTATGGTCCGACAAGATTTTTAAAAAATGATTTTATTCATGAGATTGCTGCCGTATTGAGGCCCGAAGATGAAATATGGATGAGTGAAATATTTTATGCAGGAGGAACTGCTACCAAAGATATTTCTGCCAATGATCTTATTGTTGAAATAAAAGCACTTGGTAAAAATGCTTTCTTTGTAGAAGATAGAAATAAATTTTTGGAAACAGTAAGGCCACATCTCAGCAATGATTGCGTATTGTTATTAATGGGAGCAAGAGATCCAGGGCTTGAAGCATTTGGAAAAAATATATTTGAAAACGTATAAATTAAAAATGAAATTGAGAAGAAGTTTATTATTTATTGTATGCTTTCACATAATGATGCTTTGCAACGCACAAAAAGGCATTTTTGAAATAAGCATCATACAGGATGGTAATACAATTAATCCCGGATTTACGGGTGATGTTGTATTAAATAAATCTCCATTTAAAATATCAGTAAAACTTATAAAGCTGGAAGGCGTTTACTTATATGCAGCATTTAAGGATAGTATTTATAAGATCGGAAGTAGTGAGCCAGTTCCGGGATTTGATGGTTTGCCTTCACTGGTAATGGTTGAAAATGAATTTAATCCTGACCAGGAAATGGTTATCAGTAATGAAGGTTGGGCCTATTGGTATTATGATCCTAAAGACGAAACGTATCGCTTTGATAAAGACATTTATAAAGAAGGCGATATGGTTACAGGAACAAAAACAATCAGGCAATTTTATGATTTCGCCTCCGGAAAAGAAATGCAGGTGAAAGATGTAACAGCACCTTTATACTTATTTTTCTTTTCTGCCGAACAGGATAAAAGCCATAACTTAAAAAAAGAATTGCAACGCTTTAAATTAAAGATCACCTGGAAATAATTAATGACAACACTCATCATCAATATTGCACAACTCGTAAACGTTCGTGAAAGGTCCGTTTTACTAAGAGGAAAAATGCTGGCAGAACTTCCTGTTATTGAAAATGCATTTCTTCTAATTGAAGATGGTATCATTTCCGAATATGGTCACATGTATGAACTTGAATTAAAAGTTCTGCAAATGCCAAAGCATGTGATTGATGCCACAGGGCAATTTGTTTTACCAACCTGGTGCGACAGCCATACACATATTGTTTTTGCAAAAAGCAGGGAAGAAGAATTTATTGATAAGATCAAAGGTGTAAGTTATGCAGAGATCGCTGCCAAAGGCGGAGGCATTTTAAATTCAGCCCGCAAGCTAAATGAAACAAGTGAAGATGAACTTTTTAACAGCGCCTGGAATCGAATAGAAGAATTAAGTAGACTCGGTACAGGTGCCATTGAAATTAAAAGCGGCTATGGGCTTACGGTAGAAGGAGAGTTGAAGATGCTTCGGGTTATTAAAAAATTAAAAGAAAGATCATCGCTTTCTATTAAAGCAACTTTTTTGGCAGCACATACTTATCCGCCGGAATACAAAGAAAATCACCAGGGTTATATTGATACAATCATCAATGAAATGCTTCCTGTAATTGCTGCAGAAAAGCTGGCAGATTATATCGATGTCTTTTGTGAAACAGGTTTCTTTTCTCCAGAAGAAATGGAAACAGTTTGTAAAGCAGGTGCTGCATATGGATTAAAACCAAAGCTTCACATCAATCAACTCAATAGTATTGGCGGTATTGAAAGCGCTATAAGATTACATGCAGTTTCTGTAGATCATTTGGAAACAATGACCGACACTGATATAAAAAATATTGCGAAGTCATCAACCATTGGAACACTTTTACCAACAGCTGCTTTCTTTTTAAGAATGGCTTATCAGCCGGCAAGACAATTGATTGATGCAGGAGCTGCCATTGCATTGGCGACTGATTTTAATCCTGGTTCATCGCCAAGTGGGAATATGAATTTTGTGGTAGCACTAAGTTGTATTCAAATGAAAATGTTGCCGGAAGAAGCTATTAATGCTGCTACAATAAATGGCGCTTTTGCCATGGAAGTGTCTGACGAATTAGGAAGTATTACTGTTGGAAAAAAAGCAAATCTTATATTTACAAAGGTTGTTCCATCGCTGGCGTATTTACCGTATTCGTTTGGTAGCAATTTGGTCGATAAGGTTATGATTAATGGAAGCTTTGTTAGTTAATGGAAGCTGTTTTGAGATTGACGTTTCTGGAATTAAAAATTAAGAATTAAAAATTAATGCTTTATAATATTTAGTGGTGCTGAATAAATGTGGCTTTGTGATGATTGAAGTCTATGTAAATTTAAAATTAAGAATTAAAAATTAATGTTTTATAATATTTAGCGGTGCTGAATAAATGTGGCTTTGTGATGATTGAAGTCTATGTAAATTAAAAATTAAGAATTAAAAATTAATGCTTTATAATATTTAGCGGTGCTGAATAAATGTGGCTTTGTGATGATTTAAGTCTATGTAAATTAAAAATTAAGAATTAAAAATTAATGCTTTATAATATTTAGCAGTGCTGAATAAATATTAGTAGCTAAGAGGTTGTATAACAAGATAGTTTGTTAGCATTGTGTAATAAAAGATTGTTATGCAAAAAGATAATTTGATTTTGGAAAAGTCATATGCTTTTAGTTTGAGAATTGTTAAGTTATTTGCACATTTAAAGAAACAAAAAGTGGAAAGAAGTTTATTAACCCAACTTTTAAGATCGGGCACATCAATTGGAGCAAATATTGAAGAAGCAGTTGGTGCACAATCACAAAGCGATTTTATACATAAATTAAGTATCGCATACAAAGAAGCACGGGAAACATCTTATTGGTTACGGTTATTAAAAGATGCAGGAATAATCGAAAAGAAATTATGCGAATCCTTTTTAAATGATTCCGAAGAATTAAAGAAAATACTTTCGGCAATTCTTATAACATCAAAAAAACACCAAACCAATTAATTTTTAATTCATAATTTTTAATTCCAGCATAGAGTCACAAATAAAAGATTGCAACAATTATAGCATAGAGTAACAAATCAAAGTTCGCAACAATTATAGCATAGAATAACTAATCAAAAAAAGCCAACAAAAATGCAACTAATAGAATGTGTTCCCAATTTCTCAGAAGGCGTTGACCTAAATATCATCAATCAAATAACTGCTGAAATAGAAGCAGTAGAAGGAGTTCGTTTGCTAAACGTTGATCCAGGTAAAGCAACCAACCGTACTGTTGTTACAATGGTTGGAGAACCAGCAAATGTTATCGAAGCTGCATTTCGTGCCATTAAAAAAGCAGGCGAGCTGATCGATATGAGCAAACACAAAGGAGAACATCCACGCATGGGTGCAACAGATGTTTGTCCATTGATTCCTATTGCTAATATCAGCATGGAAGAAACAGCGGTGTTTGCACAGCAATTAGCAAAAAGAGTTGGTGAGGAACTTGATCTTCCTGTTTATTTATATGAAGCCGCACAACCCAATAAAGAACGCAGTAATTTATCTGTAATACGTGCAGGTGAATATGAAGGTTTTGCAAAAAAAATAGTACACCACGACTGGAAGCCTGATTTTGGGCCCGCAAAATTTGATGCAAAACGTGGTGCAACGGTTATTGGTGCACGTGATTTCCTGGTGGCATACAATGTAAACCTAAACACAACGTCTACCCGCCGTGCAAATGCAATTGCGTTTGATGTACGTGAGGCAGGAAGAGTAAAAAAAGAAAATGGCAAAACAGTTTTAGATGAACTTGGTAAACCAGTTAACATTCCCGGTAGTTTGAAATCTGTAAAAGCCATTGGCTGGTTCATTGAAGAATATGGTGTGGCACAGATATCAATCAATCTTACAAATATCAATATTACACCTGTACACATTGCATTTGATGAGGTTTGTAAAAAGGCAGATGCCCGTGGTATTCGTGTAACCGGCAGTGAACTGGTTGGGTTAATCCCTTTAAAAGCAATGACCGATGCAGGTAAATATTTTTTATTGAAACAAAAACGATCAGTCGGTGTAAGTGAAAAGGAGCTTATTAAGATCGCAATAAAATCAATGGGGCTTGATGAACTGGCACCATTCAAACCGGAAGAAAGGATCATTGAATATATGCTTGCAAATAAAGCTGATAGCAGGCTCATCAATATGACACTTACAGCATTCGCTGATGAGACTGCCAGTGAAAGTCCTGCACCTGGTGGTGGATCTATTGCTGCTTATATTGGTTCATTGGGTGTTTCGCTTGCAACCATGGTGGCCAATCTTTCTTCTCATAAAACTGGCTGGGATGAACGCTGGGAAGAATTCAGCAACTGGGCAGAAAAAGGCGAGGAGTATAAAAGTGAATTACTGCGTTTAGTGGATGCCGATACCCGTGCATTCAACCAGATACTGAATGCCTTTGGTTTGCCTAAAAGTAGTGATGATGAAAAACTAATTCGCAAAAAAGGGATACAGCATGCAACAAAGTATGCCATTGAAATTCCTTTTAAAGTAATGCAAACAGCTTACAACAGCATGGAAGTAATTAAAGCCATGGCTGAAACCGGCAATCCTAATTCTGTTTCTGATGCAGGCGTTGGTGCTTTGTGCGCACGCTCGGCTGTAATGGGTGCATTCATGAATGTGCGTATCAACACAGCAGATTATGATGATAAAGTTTTTGTGGCAGATATTATAGCTAAAGGGAAGGAGATTGAGAATAAAACGATTGCTTTGGAAACAGAGATATTGAAAGTGGTGAATGAGAAGATTGGGGCGTAAAAATATTATGAATTAAGAATTATAAATTAAGAATTGTGTTTACCAGGGATAACGCTTCTTTACATATTCACAATTTATAATTCTCAATTCATAATTCTTAATTTTTTCTAATGAACGAAACTTCCTCAATTATAAAACGGATAAAAATTAGCAGGATCATCCAGGAAACTCCCAATGCAAAAACATTTGTACTGGATTTTTTAGATGATTGGAGACCTATTTACAAACCCGGCCAATTCATCACCCTTGTTTTTTATACTAAGCATGGAGAAAAAAGAAGATCGTATTCTATCATCTCTGCAATAAATGAACCTTGCAGCTTTACAGTAAAAAAAATTGATAATGGAGAATTTTCACGCTATCTTATAGCACATGTAAAAGTGGGTGATATCCTTTTTTCATCTGGCATCAATGGTTTATTTCGTTTACCCGAAAATATAAATGAATATCAGCAATATTTTTTTCTTGCTGCAGGAAGTGGTATAACACCATGTTTCTCTATGATCAAAACTATTTTAATCAACAGTAATGCCAGCGTTGTATTAATATATAGTAATAAGAACGAAGAGGATGTTATATTTCATCTTCAACTCAAAAAATTAAAGGAACACTATAAAGACAGGTTTGTTATTCATTTTCTATTCAGCTATATTTTAGATGTATATCGCAGCAGGCTAAGCAAATGGTTGTTGCAACAATTGCTGGATGAATATTTGACCGTTCCTGCAAATGATGCTTTGTTCTACATGTGTGGGCCATTCGAGTATATGCGTATGATCAATATTACCTTGCTGGAACGGGTAGCCGCTAAAAATATCTTTAAAGAAAATTTTATTACGCTGCCAAGGCTGGTCATACCAAAACCGCCGGATGTGGATGCACATATCGTAACCATTAAAATCAATGACAAAACACATACATTAAAAGTGCAGTACCCTTTATCTATTTTAGCAACAGCCAAAGCAAATAAAATTGAATTGCCTTATAGCTGTGAGGCTGGCCGATGCGGCAGTTGTGTTGCAACCTGTACAAAAGGAAAAATATGGATGGCTTACAATGAAGTATTGACCGATGATGAAGTTGAAAAGGGTAGAGTTCTTGTTTGCCAGGGTTATCCCATTGGCAGAAATGTGGAAATTGTATTTTAATATTTATTCTATTTATAATCACAAAGAAAAGCCCTTACAAATTTTAAAGTAAGCGCTAATGATTTATTTGGCAAATTATTATTGTTGCGAACCTTCTGCTTATTATTTTTCCATCTCTTGATTTTAAAATGGCATGGGATAATTTTCTCGCAAAAAAAAATTACCTGTTTGACTCAGGAACATCTGTTACAAATTCTTTCAAATATTCCTGTCCCTTGATGTTTGCTATTGTCCATCGCACATCAAACAAACCATTTACGAGTATGTTTATTTTTTTAAATCCTTTTTCTTTAAGAATTTTTGCCACTTCATACATTTCTTTATTTCCACCTAACGAATATATCAGCAATTCTTTATCCTTATAACTTTCAAGTTCTGTGATGCGTTTTTCTATATCGGCGGCAGGAATGTTTATAGCGTTTTTCAGGTGGCCAACATTTCTATAAGAATCTTTATGCGTATTGGTAAACGAATTTGCGTCTCTTACATCCAGTAATAAAATGTCTTTATTGATAGAGGCAAATCTTCCAAATTCTTTTGTACTCATTATATGATAGGGAACCGGGGATACATACGAGTCGTTGATACAATTTAATTCTTTCCTATCGGTGGACAATAGACGATCTATTCCTTCAATCAGGTAAGATACTTTATCATATCCTTTTTCAGTAAGAAGGGAGGCTGCTTTTGATGCTTCACTTCCATCAAGGTCGATGATGACTACATCTTTTCCTTTCGGAATTTCAGACAACCTTCGCTCAAGATCGGCATAAGGAATGTTCACAGCATTTTTTATTTGACCATAAGCATTATCCTGTTCATCACTGCTGATATGCCTGAATGCGGAATCCGATCTTACATCAAGTAAGAATAATGTATTCTTATTCTGTATTGTTAGTTTATTACAAAGATCGATGGGAGAAATGAGCTTGTATTTTTCTTTGGTTTCGATGAGTGATTGCAGGCATCCTTTTTCCCTTGCGTTGGTGTAATAAAAGGAGGTGAGGCCGCCATTGATATTATACACGTTTGTAAAACCACTGTCAACGAGCATCTTACTTGCCCTGCGGCTACGCTGGCTATGTGAACAATAAACAAAAACGGGTTTATCTTTATAGGATCTTATTTCAGAAAGCCTGTTTCCCAATTCACGTACATTTATATTTATAGCTCCTTTTAAATGGCCAATATTGAGTCCTGTATATTGAGATGTATCACAAGCTTCACCACTGGAACGTACATCAAGTAGCAGGTAGCCCTTGCTTTTTTCCAATGAGGCACAAAGGTCATCGGGACTGATCGTTTTAAATAATACTTTGTCGTATTTGAATTCCTGTGATAAAGCAGAAAGAGAAATAGAAATAAATAAGATTGAATTGAATATTGATTTTAGTAACATAGCAAGTAGTTTTTTTCAATGTAAACTTTATATAATTGCGATACTTTGTAATTTTGATGGGTGGTGATATACTTTATAAAGGTCCAACACAATAAATTATCTTTATACAAGTTATAATGGGCTGAATCATCAAATAGTCCGTTGCAAGACATAAAATGAAACAAATTATTATTTACATATTACTATTATTGATTTGCAACAGCAGTTTTGCACAAAATAGTTTTACGGGCATCGCAAAATATAAGCTAGGTGTTGTGGGTGGAACAGATACAAATACTGATTCAATGGCGGTCGTTTTTGACAAGAATAGAGTGATGATCATTTTATATCTTCCTGATGGCAATAAAGTTTCAGAAAAACGCTTCATTGATGATTTTATACAAAAGAAAAGTTTCAGGGTTGATAGAGACAAACGCAGCTACGAAGTTGATACGCTAAAATCTGCTACTGCCTATGAATTTGTTAATTCAAATGGTATTGGTGCAGCCGTTAACAATGAACTTTGTTTTCGGTATAAAGCAAAGCTTACCAGTGCTGATAAAACAACTACGGCTTCAGCGGAATGTCTGGGATCGCTTAACTACATGACCTCATCGATTAAAGATTATTCTTTTCTTGGTGTTCAACCAATCATTGTTGATAACAGGATCGTAATGGATTTTACTGTAATAAAAACAAATGGTACAAAGCCAAGTATAACTATTTCTAATATCCGAAGAATAGATAACGTAGATAGTTATTTTGATCTATGGGGATACAAAGAAGTAAATTAGAAACTTAGTGCTTCATTCGCACCCCAACTGCTGCAAATAATTTCCCAAATCACTCTTTATTTTCTCTGCTAATATGATTGCTGTAGCGGCATAGGAATTGTCTCTTATCGTGTATTAAAATTTAAGATTATGAAAAAGACAATCATAGTACTATCCATCATTGTTGCGGGATATTATTCACAGGCACAAAATACAATTGTAGACCCAAAAGGAACACCAACGAGTAATAAAGATCTTCCAAGCAATAATCCAGGATTAGGAAGTAATTCAGGAGTGAATCCAGCTGGCAGTCCTGGAACAATTACCGGTAATACAGGAAACAGTAATTCTATCAATAATCAAACTACCCCAAATCCTAACATTGAAAAAGGTGTTTTTTTAAACAGTAGCCCAGGTGGTACGGTGTATAGTAATCCTGTTCCGGCCGGATCCAATGTTCAAAGTTCAACAAGTGCTGTTGGTACAAATGGAGGGACAATCACCGTAAATGAAATAAAAACAGACACTGTTGCAGCATTACCTGTTGCTACAACAACAGTACCTCCATCGAATCCACCCGTTGTTAAAAAGCGTTCATTGCCGTCAACAACTCCGGTAGCAAAAGCAGGAATTAAAACTAAAACAAAAAAAGAAAATACAGCTAAGAATACTACCGCCGTAAAAGAGAAAGCTGTTCCTGCATATTCACCCTTGCTGAGTAATTACATATCGCAGGAAGTTATTAATAAAATCAAAACAAAATATGGCCCTTCCGTTTATGATATAAAAACAGTGAGGGTAGTTAAAAATAATAAATTAGCATACCTCGTCAGGATTTCAGAAAATGGAACATTCAGAAATGAACTTTATTATGATGAACCATAGTGCAACTGGCGGGTAGCCGGACAACATATCCGCCTTTTTATAAGTTATTGCTAACCTTAAAAATTCTTTAAAATTATGAACATCATTATTCAATCTCTTGGATTCAAATCAAGTGAATCATTGGAAATTTTTATCAGGGAAAAAATAAGCAACATTAAAGATGATAAAATAATTCGGGCAAATGTGATACTTTTCAAAGGGCCCGCTTCAAACCCTGAAAATGATTATTGTGAGATAAGGCTTGAGGTTCCTGGTAATGATCATTTTGTAAAAAAACATAGTGCCCATTTTGAAGTAGCAATTACTGAATGTGTTGATATATTAACACAAATGCTAACGAAGGCAAAAGAAAAGAAATCACTGCACTCCGAAACCGAAATACCTGTAGAAGAAGAAAACGTATCTATGGCTGATGATCTTGATGATTAATGAGGCTGTATTATATTTATTACGCTATGCAAGAATTAAAAATTAAGAATTAAAAATTAATGGTTAAAAAAATGTGAACCAATATTTAAAAAAAAGATGGCATCTTATATAATATGCCATCTTTTTTTTAAATAAAAACCCTCAAAAATTACGCAGTTCCTCAAAAAAAATAGCCCCAAATATTGGGGCATTTTGGCCAAGCTTTTTTTTGAGGGCAAGGCATGTAATCCACTCATAATAGATTACTCGGAGAATAAAACGAATCTCTATTTATAATATTGTTTTGGAGGTGTTTTTTTTTGATTTAAGATTTAAGATCTAAGATTTGATGGATTACTTGCTGATATTGGAAATCTTACATCTTAAATCTTACATTTGTCTTTTACGGCAATAAAATTAATAACCAATGAACGAACAAATAAGAGAGCTATTTCCCCAACCATTATGGAATCATTTTACTGATCTAAATGCAGTGCCAAGGCCTTCGAAGAAAGAAGAGCGGGTGATTCAATTTGTAAAAGATTTTGGTGAAAAACTGGGATTACCAACTTCTGTTGACGAAGCGGGAAATGTGATCATTAAAAAGCCAGCGAGCAAAGGCATGGAAGATAAAATGACCATTGTGATGCAAAGCCATCTCGATATGGTTCATCAAAAAAACAGTGACCGGGATTTCGATTTCGATAAACAAGGAATAGAAATGGTTGTTGATGGTGATTGGGTAAAAGCGAATGGAACAACCCTGGGAGCAGATAACGGAATTGGTGTTGCAACCATCATGTCGTTGCTCGCATCTGATGAAATTGCGCATCCTGCGATAGAAGCACTTTTTACCATTGATGAAGAAACAGGTATGACAGGTGCCCTTGCCTTGAAAGGCGGATTGCTTGAGGGAAAGATCCTGCTCAATCTTGATACGGAGGAAGACAATGAATTGACCATTGGTTGTGCAGGAGGAATTGATGTTACCGCTTCGGGAACCTATGAACAGCAGCCGCCCATTTTTCAAAATGTTTTTCGCATAACAGTTAAAGGTTTGACTGGTGGTCATTCGGGCATGGATATTTACAAGGGCAGGGGAAATGCGAATAAACTCATGAATCGCATTTTATTGATGTTATCAAATGAAATGCCTGTAAATATTGCGTCTATTGATGGTGGTAGTTTGCGAAATGCTATTCCAAGAGAATCGGTTGCAATGATCGTTGTTGCTGATGAAAATATAAACAAGCTAAAAGAATTTATAGCGAATTACAATAAAATTTTTAAAGCGGAAAATCATTTTACTGATCCCAATCTTGTTGTATCAATTGAACCTGCAGAAAAAGTTTCCTCCGTTTTAAACAATGAATTTCAATATAAATTATTGCGTTGCATTTATACATGTCCCAATGGAATTTACCGCATGAGTCCGGGTATTGAAGGTCTTGTACAAAGTTCCAACAACATTGCAAGGGTATTGGTAAAAGATGGGAGTTATAGTATCCAATGCCTTACCCGCAGCGCTGTTGATTCAGAAAAATCAGACCTTGCACAAGCCATTGCAAGTGCATTTGAATTAACAGGCGCAACCATAACCAATGCGAGTGGATATCCTGGTTGGGAACCAAGGCCCGATGCACCGATTGTGCAACTGATGTCGGGGCTATATGCAGAAATGTTTAAAGCACCTGCAAATGTGGATGCTGTTCATGCAGGACTGGAGTGTGGTATCTTAGGAACCAATTATCCCGGAATGCAAATGATATCATTTGGTCCAAATATAGTTGGTGCTCATTCACCAGATGAAAAAGTACAGGTAAGTTCTGTACAAAAATTCTGGCAGTTTTTATTGGAGACATTGAAGAGAATTCCCACAAAAAATTGATACCAGTTAAAGCTTAATAAATTGTTCATTGGAATATAAACTGAAAGGTTCCTGCAAAATAATACCAATTAGATTAAAGCTGTTCCAACAAATAATGTCAGGCTGAGTTTGTAGAAGTCGGGTTTATAAGGGAAATCGCCTTCGACAAACTGAGGCTGACAGGCAAGTATCAATTTCTAATTGGTATAATATCTCATAAAATTTCCTGAAAATAAAAAGGAGCATGAAATTTTCATGCTCCTGTTGTATCTCTTTTCAATTCTAATTAAAATTTACCAGAGAACTTCCCGTTGCTGATGGTCAACGATTGTGTTCCATCATCATTTTTTACAACTGCAGAAAAAGTTCCTTCGATTTCTGATGAAGTAAGTTTGGTAATGGTACATGTTCCTGATTCAGAAACATAGGCAGTGCCAGGAGAAGTTCCATTGGTACTTGATAAGGTTAAGGCAGGATACACCGTTCCATTTTGCTCTGCAAAATCACCCGTTATATTTCCTGAAGTTGTAGTCGCATCCGGCGGGACAATTATTGTCAGCGTTACACTTCTTGAATTCACGCCGGTAATTTCACTGGCAGACAGGCTAACATTCCTGATACTTCCATTCGCATTTGATAAAGCAGCATTCGTTACAGAATTGCTTAATGAAAAAGAGGAGCTTCCGGCAAAACTACCTGTGTTGTCAAAAGAAATGGATGACTTTCCTGCATCAAGATTTCCAGAGCCTGTAGCAGATGCAGGATGATCTTTTTTGCAAGATGAAACTAAAAGAGTTGAACAAATGGCCAACATCATTGGCATTGAAAGGATTTTTTTCATTTTTAAAAGTTTTTATGGTTAAGATTAAGCCACAAAATTAAAAATTAAAAAAAACTGTGAAATACCCGCTGGCGGGTATTTTTATTTAGTAAGTGATTTTTTAGTTTAATAACAATAAAACTAAAAACATAACGTTGTCGGGCAGGTGAATATTTGTATGGAAACGATTATCTTTTGATTTTTACGGAAAAAATTTTTCCAGTTTTTCTTTTACTGTTTTCAAATCGTCGAACCTGATTGCATTTAATCCTATGCCTGCTGCAGTTTCAACAAACATTTGCCTGTCATCAATCATTAGAGCCTGAATTGGATTAACCTGCGCAAGATTGCATGCTAGTATAAAGATATCTTTATCAGGTTTGCGCAATCCAACATAGCAGGATGAAATGAATGCATCAAATAATTCATGTAATTTAAATTGCCGGATGCGGTATTCATTTATTTCTTTTGCTTCGTTGTTTACAGCAACTACTTTTATTTTATACTTAGCTTTTACTTCCTTAAAAAAATCTATAGAGCCGGGAAGGGGCTGAGATTGTTGGAATATAAATTCTTTGAAATCATCCACCGTGAAATCTCTTTTTTCATAAAACACTACTTGTTTTAAGTAATCTTCTATGCTCAGTTTTCCCATTTCATAGGTATCAAAACATAAATGATGTCGTTCTTCCACTTCAGGAAGATCAAGATTGAATTTTTTAGCAGCAAGTGCACGGGAAGATCTTCCCCAGCCATTTGTTAGTAATACCCCGCCGATATCAAGAAATAAAGTAGTGATAGGTTGATCCTGCATGATTGTGGAATTAATTAAGCTGCCAAAGTTATTTCATGTTATTGGCTTCTATGGATTTTATTTTATCAAGTCTTTTTACATGGCGTGGCTCATTTGAAAAAACCGCTTTCAGGAAACTAAAAATAATTTCCCGGGCTAGTTCAATACCTATTACCCTTTCACCGATGCAAAGTACATTGGCATCATCATGCTCTACAGATTGATGCGCCGAGTAAGTATCATGACAAACACCTGCACGGATGCCTTTGAATTTATTGACAGCAACACTTACTCCAACACCGCTTCCACAAATAATGATGCCTCTTTCAGCCTGCCCGGCAATAATTGCGTTCGCCACATCTGCAGCATGATCTGGATAATCGGTAGGCGGTGTTTCAGCATAAGTTCCAAGATCTGCAATTTCATAACCATGTTCGCTGATATCTTTCAACAAAATTTTTTTGTAGGCAAAGCCTGCATGATCCGAAGCGATTACAATTTTCATTTTATATATATCATTTTAAATTTTATATTTTACAATTAATTAGGTTTATATTCAAAAGTCAATACAGCATTTTCCGTCAGGCTTGCGCTTGAATGAAGTTCATAACGTTTATTGCCTGCCGTTACTACAATAAGCGCTGTATTGGGAGGAATGCTGCCGAGGTTTTCTGCATACATTACAATTTCATGAAATTGTACATCTTCATCAAGTTGTAAATGAATGACAAAAGGTTTTTCAGAAAGTCTTTTCTTTCCTGCAATTAATCTTCCATTGTAAAAAATGCTTACAGTATCACCATCCACATAACCATTATCGTACACACTCAGCGTGATATTTTTTTCATGAACAATGATATGGCTAAATTCGATTTTCTTTCTTGCATTCATTTTTTTCAACAGTACCGGATCGCTGGGAATAATAAGAGGAGCAACTTTTGTAATTTTTCTTATCGTATCTTTTTGGATGGTAACTAATGTATCCCTGGATTTTATAATTGGTTTCTTTACTACCGGCGGTTTGGGAGTTGGTGGTGCCGGTTTCTTTGCAATCACAGGTTTTGGTTTTACGGGAACGGGCACTTTTGTTTCGGGTATAGAAACAACAGGAGGTTTCTTTTTAATAACAGGTTTTATAGACGCTTCCTTTCCAGATAATTGCCTTTCAGGTTTTTTTATCACAGGGAAACAGTCAGGCATATCCGCAGGTAATTTTTTTGTTGTTCTTCTTAACCTTAAAGAACTCCGGCTATTTCCCATGCCAAACATAGACCGGGAACCATATTTTTCTTCTTCTGTTCCCCGCAAAACATCTACAGGATCACCGGGCTCATGCCATAACCTCAATATCATTAAAATATGATCGCCGCTATTTTCAATAAAAGTAGTACCTACCAAAACCCATACTTCTTCTTCCTTATCATACCAGCCCCTGTAATTTGCTTTACAAAAAGAAGAAGTATTATTAATCTCCTGGTCGGCGGTATAACCACATATCTCAAGTCCCCGCATCCTTATACTTACCTGCAATCTTTCGTTGCCGGCCATGGTGCCTTGCCAGTAACCGGTTAGGTTTTGCGAATCTGCCTGTTGCAGAAAAAAGAAAAATAATAATGAAATAATTAATTTACGCATAATGACGCCCTAAATTTAGTTCAATTTAGCAATCGCATTTTCATTTTAACTAATTGAAAAGCATTTCTTTAATCCGTTCATAAAAAAAATGCCGTTTGTTTTGAAAATCGACCTTTTGGAAATTCTCCATTTGGGGTATTGTATTTAAAAATTCTATGTATTATCTTGCATTCAATCCTCCGATAAATCAGTTCCATCCTCCGATCAAAAACACGAAACTTTATTTTTTTTACCTAAAACATCTGTTTAGCTATGGCTAATACTAACCTGTTAAGCATTGAATTTTCTGATGCTGATTTGAAAAAAATCAATACGGCCCTGCTCATGTTGGAGGAAACATTTGCCGGTAAACTAATCAAAGATATTTCTTCCACGTACTTAGGACAGGATCATGAAATTGAAAATTTTTCTGCAATTCCTTCCGATGATGGCACGATGCTAACGTTGCTCCTGCCGGCATTTGCAAATATTTCTCAATGGGACAAGGATGAAAAAGCCAGGGAACAACTTCACCCCATTGCAACAAGATTGAAAGATATTGCACAACAGGTTGTATATACCAATCGAGCTGTATTGCAGCGTTGCTGGAATTCGAGTAGTAAGTATTGAGGTGAATGGTCAATGGTGAATAGTGAAAATATGGAGTTTACGATATTAGTTTAAGATAACATCTTTTCAAAAGATGTCATCTCTTTAACTAATATTGCGTTCTTATTGACCGAATAATAATTTCTGTTTGATAACATTCGTTTTTCCTTCTCCTTTGTGTTCCTCCATTTTAGATTCAAATATTTTGCAGAAGAAATTAAATGATTCAGTATTAGAATATGAAGGATGAGAAAGTATTTTTAATTTTTTGTCACTCTCAAAGTTTAAAGTAAATAAGGTAGCACCTTTTTTTCCAGTATAAAATTTATAAGAATTTAAATCATAGTAAAATATTTCCGTTTTTCTATTATCTAAAGTAATTTCTAAACGATCATCATCGAAACATGCAAAGCCGCTCTTACTTACTCTTTTCTTTAAGTGATAAAAAATAGCAATTGGTATTGCAGCCGCCGCAACGATCACGATAAAGTGATTAGCTTTATGATCATTTGTAAGTACAATGCTTATGAAAATAGTTAAGATGCCCGAAAAGATGCAGAGTGCTATCAATAGTAAAGCATTTCTTTGGTTAGCGTAATCAAAACTATATTCTCTCATTGTTCAGGTTTACTTACTGTTATTTGCAAATGTAAGTAACTGATCTAAACCGGTATCATTATAAAATATGTGGAAATTAATTCTTACTGCATCTCATTCGCCAATTTTATAAAAATGAGAATACTTTTTATTATTTCCCTATTTATCATTAGTTGTAATTCCCCGCAGCGAAATCATACATTAGAAGGACATACGGTTTCAAGACATAATACTGTTCCTGGCAGGCCCTATGTTGAAATAAAAGACAGCATCGTAATCAACAGGAAAAATTTTTCTATAAAATACGCTTCATTAGCAACGCTAAATAAAAAAGCTGCTCTTGAAGAAATCACCAATTTCTGGGTAAACAATATCAGCAATGAGCTCTTTAATAAATGGCAACACACTCCCTGGGATTTTAATGGAACCACTGAAATACCTCGCCAGGGTACAATAGCCTGTGGTTATTTTGTAACTACTATTTTGCGTGATATGGATTGTAAGATCAACAGGAGTAAACTGGCTGTTTGTGCATCTTCACAAATGATGAGGAGCCTTGTTCCCAATCAGAAGATTAAAAATTTAAGTTACGTAAACTATGCTGCATTTAATGATTCAATTAGCCATTTAGGGAAAGGCGTTTATATTATCGGGTTGGATTTTCATACAGGTTATATTGTTAATGATGGAAAAGAAAACTGGTTCATTCATTCTTATTATGTAAAAAGGGTGGGAGTGATCAAAGAAAAAGTATTGGATTCATGGTCATTGCGTTCTTCTAAAACAAGGTGGTTGATATCGCTTACGAATGATACGGATTTTTTGTATAGATGGTTGAAGGGATGATTGGCAGATGGATAGTATTTTTTTTGAAAATTGAAGATTGATTGCAATTAGTTATTCCGTTGTTTTGGTTGAAAACGGGTTGACATTTTTTATATATCAATAGCATTTATTTTTTCTTTAGCACAATATACAATCCAGCAATTACCAATACAACAGCAATAAATGTATTGATACTTACTGGTTCTTTAAGCATAACAGATGCGATGGCAAAACCAAATACCGGGCAAAGGAACAACCAGAACGATGCTTTCACAGGATTATCTTTCAATAAATACAACCACAATTGCACAGCGCCAATGGAAACAGGAATTGCCAGCCATAACATTCCGCCAATGGATTTGATATCGTACACGTTTTTAGTTCTATCATAAAAAGTGATTAAGAAGGGGAGTAATAAAATACCGCCAAACAATGTTTGCCAGCCATTGATGACAAGGATGTGCAAGCCACTCCATTTATTATTGGAAAAATAAACGGCACCTGTTGAATAAGCAAACATGCTGATGAGCAATAGTGCCAATCCTTGCGGTGTCGCATAGCTGCTTTTTAG
Source organism: Ferruginibacter sp. (assembly GCA_039934735.1). GTDB lineage: Bacteria > Bacteroidota > Bacteroidia > Chitinophagales > Chitinophagaceae > Ferruginibacter. The sequence continues at coordinate 24,977 of JBDTLP010000027.1, forward strand.
TAAGGGCCAGGCAGCAGTTAAAATGCCTGCTGTACACAACAACAAACTGATGATGGTAGCTCGTTTTATTTTTTGCTTTAACCAGATAGCGGTGATGATGCTGATAAATACGGGGTTGGTTCCAATTGACAACGTACCCAGGCCCGCTGAAACATTCATCATAGCAATTACATACAAGCCAAGATATATACTGATATTCAAAGTGCCGTAGATGGCTAGTTGCTTCCACTCTTTCTTTTGGGGCAACCTTGCTTTTAATACAGCATGCGAAACAAACAGCATGATGATGGATGCAATAAAAAAACGGCTCACAGCAATTACAAATGGTTGTGCTGATTGCAACGCAATTTTTGTTGCCGCAGATGCAGATGCCCATAGTATGGCAAATCCAATTCCTGCTAATATCAGTTTTACCCGGTAACCGCCTGCATCTTTCATGAAAGCAAAATTAAAGAGATGCGGTGGAATTATGGGTGGGAATAATTATGCGATTTTGTGCCTGGGCCTCGTGTTTTGTCTATGCCCCAAATTGTCTCAAATGATGATCAATATGTTTGTAAGCCATATAACCAATTTGCTCTTTGGTCATTTTTCCGAAAAACGGGTGAATAAAATTGTCGTTCGTAAAATGTTCGTATTGGTCTATAATTGAAACCCATTTTATTTTCTCTTGGTTAATATTACCACTTGTTTCTTTAATAATAAATGATGGTATAGTTGGCGTATTTTGTTTCAAAGATTTTTCATCTTTTAAAATATTTTTTAAAGCGATTTTGCCAAAAATACGACCAATGAAAACCCGTTTGTAAGTCGTATTTCCAAAAATCATTTCTTCCCATAATATGCAATGCTTTATCATTTGAAATACATTCATTTTGCCCCATTTGGAAATGTTGTTTTCGCTAAGTGAATTAATTCTTGTTATTAATTCATCTCTGCCTGATTTGTCTAAGGTTGATTTCATAAGTAAATTATTTTTTTTGTCCTAATGAAAACCAATTGCCTGAATTATCCTGGAACAATGCTTCTATGCCATAAAATTCTTTGGTTGGTGGTTTTTTAAATACTACGCCTTTGCTTTTAAGTTCTTCGTAAGTGGCATAAATATCATTGCATTCAAACACTGCTGCACCAAATGTTCCTTTTTGAATCAGTTCAGTCATGGCCTTTACTGTTTCAGCATTAAACATCATGCCTTCCATCACAGGAAAAAGATTTATTTCAATGCCTTCCTGTTCTTTTGGTGAAACTGTTAGCCAACGGGCACCTGGCCCCATTGGCATATCCACGATTACTTTAAAGCCGAGTTTATTTACGTAGAAGTCGTAAGCTTCATCCTGGTTGAGTACATACATACACACAGGTATGCGTTAGTTTCGTTATCATTTTTGATTATTTTTTTATAGGACAAATTTCCACTTTTCATTTTTATTCTCCTTCTTGAAAATTGCTATTTTTTCAACCAGCCATATTTAGTTGCAATACAACCTGGAATAAATTTTAGTGGATTTGTTGCCATTTCTGCCTGCCTTTCTATTTGATCTGAAATAAATTTCGTTGGCGAAACAGCAAATGTATTTTTAAACAAACTGCTGAAAGAACTTAAACTTTCAAAACCAACCGAAGTACAAACTTCAGAAACTGTCAGGCCTTTGGCTAAAAGTTGTTTTGCTTTCTCAAGCCTGACGGATGTTAAATATTGGTGTGGTGTTTTGCCATAGATTTTTTTAAAAAGCCGGATAAAATGAAATTTTGAAAAATAGGCTTCCTCCGATATATTGTCAAGATCTATATTTTCAATGTAATTAATGTCAATGAAAAGTTTGGCTTGAACAATTCGCCTGTACAAATAAACTTTTGGATATTGTTCTGTTGTCATATTGTCTTCTGTTCAATGTTTGCAGGTTGTGTAAAACTGTTGCAGTAATGAAATTTACATTTTTCCAGTTGCAGGAATAATTAAACCCTCAACACCCCCCGAAATCCTCTTGCCGCATAATAAGATTCTGCACCATTGTGATATACAAAGACAGTATCATAGCGACGATCACAAAATAAAGCTCCACCAAGTTTTCGAATAGCAGCAGGAGTTATTATCCAGCTGGATGTTTTCAAATCAAAGTTTCCAAGTTGCTGTAACTCCCGGTATTGTGCTTCGGTTAAAATTTCAATGCCAATGTCAGCTGCCATTTGAATGGCACTGTCTTTTGGTTTGTTTTCTTTCCTGGAAGCAAGTGCATCACCGTCATAACAAATACTTCTGCGGTCTTTTGGACTTTCAGAGGAACAATCATAAAAAATATATTCACCTGTTTTTTTATCATGGCCAACAACATCGGGTTCACCACCAGTCATTTCCATTTCATTGAGTGACCAAAGCTTTCCAGGATTGGCTTCAAGCTTTTCCTGTACCTTAGGCCATGCAAGACCGTTATGACGTTTCATGTTTTTTTCAAAACGGGCCTTTAATGTGCTGAGTAATGTTGAATGTTGTGCTGGCGACAACTTTTTTTTATTGCTATTCATGTTGTTTATACTTTTATTATCTGTGTTCTATTTGAATGACTCCCTTATTTATTTTCTCATCAAACGGAATTAATCATTCAATCCCTTTCCATCAAAAATATCCTGCATACTTTTGTCAATTCTCGACTCCCGTGTTTTGGATTGTTTAGGTGCAGAAAAATGCAGCAGGTATCCTCTTTGCCTTCCTGGTGTCAATGCTTCAAAAGCTTTTTTCAGGGCAGGCATTTTATCTAATTTATTTTTAAATTCTTCAGGCATGTTAAATGCTGCAGTCTTTTTTAGTTTTACTTTCAATCCGGCTTTTTCTACTTCAATGGCTTCATAGATATGTGCTTTCAATACAGCTTTTAGTTTAACTATTTCCTTAGCATTGGTGAAACGAATTTGGCGTGCTGCCTGTACATTTTTTGTTTGTTGTACCAGGATGCCATTGGTATCCTGGAGCAATGCACCCTTAAAAAATAAAAATGCACAGTATTCTTTAAAGACATGAATCAAAACGATGTTGGCTTTATTAAAGGAGTAACATGGGCAGCCCCACTTCAATTCTTCAGTAAGGCCACAGTCAAGAACGATCTTTCTCAATAGTTCTATTTCTTTCTGCCAGTTTTTGTTTTTAGTAAAATAAAAATCAACTTCGGGATTCATAATATTCATAAATTAAAATTAACTGAAACAATCTTTCTATCCGCTGGCCTGAAATACCAGGATATAACAGTCAGGGTTAGCAGCAGTAGTGAGGGGAATATTTCATTCACAGAACCAACTGCGATATGTGAAAATATTGCTCCTGACATGGCAAAGAAAAAACCTGCATAGGCCCATTCTTTTAGTAAAGCAAATGTAGGAATTAGCACTGCTACAACACCCAATATTTTCCAGACACCCAGTATTGTGAGAAAATAGATAGGGTAGCCCAAAGTTGTAATCATATTTGCTCCACCTTGCCCTTCTTTCATTTTCAATAACTGTACGATTGCAGTGGATACCATTCCCAAAGCAAGCCAGATCGTAGCGATCCAATAAATGATTTTGTTTCTCTTTGTCATGATGTGTTACTTTAATTTACTTACGATATCTTCTAATCGGTTATGTGCTATGTTTATGCCTTGTGCAAAAGGGAGCAGCAATATTTGATCCCTGGCTGCGACTGATTTATATACGACATGCATTGTGAGTTTACTGGTATCATCAGTAAGTTTTTCAAATTCCAGGAACTCGAGCTGAACGCCAAAAGGCCTATTCTCCATTTCAAATGTGCGTGTGATTTTTTTGTTGATTATAAACTCATGAATGGTTCCATTAAAACCATGTTTGTTTCCTTTTGGATCTGTTGTTTCAAATTGATAACTGCCGTGCTTTTTATTTTCAAGTTTCAACACTTTTGTTCCCATCCATTGTTCAACAATTTCGGCTTCTTCATACGCTTTAAAAAGTAATTCCAATGGCAAATCAAATTCCCTTGTAATTACCAATTCCTGTTTGCCATCTTCAGCATTGATCTTTGTTTTGCGTTCCATGAGATACTATTTTTTTGTTTTGTATTTTTTCATAATGCTTTCTAATTTATTAAACCGATCATCCCACATTTGGCGGAATGGTTCAATAAAGTCTGCGACTTCTTTCATATTTTTTGCATTGATATGATAGGAAATTTCCCGGCCGCTTTGTTCTTGTTTAAGCAATTCACACTCGATAAGTATTTGCAGGTGTTTTGAAACAGTTGGCCTTGCTGTATCAAAGTTTGAGGCGATGGCACCTGCTGTCATGGATTGTGATGCGACCAACAAAAGGATGGCCCTTCTTGTTGGATCTGCGATGGCCTGGAACACGTCTCTTCTTAAATTCATTATGTAGCTATTTGACTACAAATATATGTGTAGTTATTTAGCTACGCAAATTTTCTTTGATAATTTCTTTTATTTTTTTGCCTGCGGGTACAAGCTGAATGATTATAAGCAGCATGCTATTATATATAACCGCCTGTTCCAAAAAAAATATAATCAAGATACAGCTTGCTATTTTTAGATGTTGATATCCGGGCTGTATATTTTATCTTTTTAGAATAAACTTTCAGGCAAGTTCAAATTCATTAACAGCTATTCCATGAATGGCTGTTAATGAATTTGAAGAATATAAATTTTATTGATAGGATTGCAGATTGCGTGGAATGATTCTATTGAACATCAATACGTGGAGCTTATTTACCAAGACAATTTTTTAAATGGCTTGTATATTCCTGCAAAAAAAGATTTCGTTGCTTTTTATAATCTTCTAAATCTGTAAAATTGCTGACTTCAGGTTTAAGGTTGTTGAAATAGATATATGCTATGACATCATTTCCAGCAAAAATAGCAAAAATGCCAAGCGTCGTTCCGTTTTCAACTGACTTTCTACTTAATCCATAAATATTATAACCATTATAATTAAGTTGAAGAATATCTTTTGTTTCCATAGGAGTTGAAGCATTGAGAAATTTCAAATTTTCAATTATATTTAAAGTATCAGCTCCGTAAGATCCATGATTCGATTGCTCTATTTTTAAATTTACAAACGGAACTTGTTTTTTATTATTGTAAAGCACCCTATAACCATCAATCCTCGTAATGGCCACTTCGCCCTTAGCTGTTTTTACTTTTCTAAATCTATCAGCAGTTTGTGGTAATCTTTCGGTAGCGGATAGTTGCAGATTGCTAGCCTTGTTAAATGATATAAAGCAATTTCCTATTTCATTTTTTAATGAAAAACTTAAAACTCCAACAAGTAATAGTGGGGATAAGATTTTCATTTTATTAAATTTCATATACTGATTTTAATGATTGTTGAGGTTTTTAAAGATATTCTTCAATAATAAAATTCGTACCCAGATTATTATTTTGCAAACCGAAACTAACTATTAATATTGAAATTTCAATTTTGAAATATTTGCTTTCTTTATGTTCTATTTATTTTCTGGTAGGAATGGACTTTTTTTTATCAAACTCAATAACAATCTTTCCTGTATATATTGTGTCCATGCAGGTGTACAGCTATTGTAACATTCTAATTCGGGAACAAGGCCCTCATGCGTAAACACAATTTTAGTTTTATTATTCTCTTTAGAAATATCAAAGCTAATTTTAGTTCCAGTCCATTCCGTTTGGTTTTCTACAAAGGTTAGTTTACTCTCTGTAACCAGCCAGGTTATCTTTTTGTCAGGGATTAATGCTACCAGTTTTTGTTTGGTATAATGCGCACTATCCCCGGCACGAAAGGTAAACTCATCATTGAGTTTGTCTGAATTGCCTGAAAATGCTTCTGAATGTAATCCTGACCACCATCCACGAACATTCTTTATTGCTTCAAAGGCTTCCGTTGGAGTTTGGTCAACCAAAAGGGTAGTAGTGAAATTTTGATTTTGCATGAGCTAACTTTTTTAAAGAATATTTTTTAATTCTTATAAAATTGATACAGCAAATATATTGTCTATATACCACCCGCAAAGGGTGCAAAATGGACTTTGTAGTGGGGTGATTTGGCTAATACAAAATTTCCCATGGTTTTTCCTATGAAGGCCTGAAGGCTTAATTTTTATCCGTGATATAATCCCGGAGGAATAAATAAAATATTTTTTTCTATATTTACTTTGTAATACAAAGTGCTTTTAATTACATTTGTATTCCTTCATTATTTGATGGAGAACAAAATATTAACCGTTTTAGTATGATAGCGATATTAATTTTTATTTCCTTTCCAGCCATTTTTTCTTTTATCAACTTCATTGGTTTTGTAACCAGGGGAAAACCAATTGTGAATATTTTCATTCTACGAATTATGGAACCAGGAGCCTTTATCTTTTTGCCCTGGCTATATATAAGTATGGCTACCGAAAATGATTGTTGTGGTGACAGTGCGGCATTTTCCCCGCAACATCTGCCAACGATCCTTACAATTATTATACTTTGTGTAGCTGCCTATTTTTATTCCAGCTATCGAAAAAAAATCAGCAGCCCTGTAGTAGAAATCATCGTTAATAGTTTATTGCTTATGTGTATAGGGCTAAATATTATTATTGCCATTCATACAAACGATTTATTTCTTGCTACACTAGGAAATATGCCAATCATACTCTTTACGATCTTAGTTTTGGTTAAGAACCATAAACTTTTCATGGAATTTTCGAATCATTCAGGTTTTAAACCAAACAAAATGGTTGAAAAACTATGTTGGCGAATACTAACTTCAAAACCAATCATTAAATTCCCTGTTATCCTCGTCATATGCCTGCCAATACTTTTTATTCTTTCGGCTTTACTTTTATTAATAGGCCAAAAACCAGATTCACTTGTTCGTGCATTTACAGATACCTATAAACATGGATTTTCTCAATGGGATCATAAATGTGATAACGTGCAATGTGGAGGCCACTACCTGTGCTCTGTAGCCGCAAATGGCCATAAGAAAATTGTGAGGCCCAAAAGATTGGGAATTAGAAAAGGAAATTATATCATTTGCAACAGGCAATTATTAATATCAAATGCCTTTGAAGAATTATTACAGGAAAATTTGCCACAGCTTCATAAATCAATCAGGAAACAATATAATAAAGTAGGAAATTTTGTTCATCGTTATTATAGTGTTTTCAATATCAAGATCATTTCTGATCTTATTTATCTTTTGATGAAACCTTTGGAGTGGATTTTTTTAATAACGCTTTATACATTTTCGAGGAAACCAGAAAACAGGATTGCAAAACAATACTTAAGTTTTAGTGACAGGCAAAAAATTGAAAATTCCTGATTTATCTAAAATCTTAAAGGAGGGCCAACGATTTCCATTCCATGTGTTGCCCACAATTTCTTTAAAGTTTCTTCTTGGTTCTTTGGGATGTTAGATCCGAGCAGGCTCATTTGTTTAAAAAAATCTTCCATTAAACCTGCGGGCTGAAAAAGTATCATCACCTGAGCTTCTCCTTCATTTATTTTTGCAAAAGCATGAGGAATGGTTCTTGGTGCAAAAGCAGAATCTCCTTCTTTCAGATTAAAAGTATCTTCTCCTACTTTTACAATAAATTCCCCTTTTATTACATAGAACCATTCATCTTGATTATGATGAATATGCAATGCCGGGCCACCTTTTTGTTGTCTTCTCGTATCATAAATACATAAAGCCCCACCAGTATCCTTAGCCGAAACCTTACAATCAAATTGTCCACCCATTATAAAAAGTTCTTCCTGGAATCGATCTTTCCCATTTTCAACCATAAATCCTTTTTTTTCAAAAGTTTTATTTGCTGCGTTTTGAGCTTCTAGAATCAAACTGGAAGCAACCAAAGGTATTTGAAGGAAGAGTCTTCGTTTCATTGTTTAATGTTTATGTGATTTTTTAGATAAACAAAGTGGCTACCTGCAGTAGTTTGAAAATTTATTGCAATGTTCGTTTTGCACCATCAACTATTTGTTATGCTTAATCTTTAGGTTCCCACAATTGAATTTTGTTTCCTTCTTCATCCATAATATGAACAAATTTGCCATAGTCAGAATCTTCAATATTGTCTAAAATTGTTACGCCTTCAATTTTAAGTTGCTCAACAAGCGCTTCCAAATTATCAACTCTATAGTTTATCATAAAGTCTTTTGTTGAAGGCTCAAAATATTTTGTTGTTTCAGCAAATGGGTTCCATTGGGTAAGCCCTGTATTTGCTGTATCATCATCTTGTTTCCATTCAAAAGTTGTCCCATAGTCCGTTGTGTCAAAACCTAAATGTGTTTTGTACCACTCGTTCATTTTTTTGGGATCTTTGGATTTGAAAAAGATGCCACCTATGCCTGTTACTTTTTTCATTTTTATTTTTTTTATGGTTTAATTTTTAATTGATTTTCTTTTCAAGATAAATGAACTTATTAGTAATCATGGTACAATTTTAAAAATCTGAGGATAATATAATTTTCGTAATGTAGATTCAGAATTGCCACCCACATTGCGGTTTGTTCGTAAATTATCTACCTGGTTTCTTACTTCCTTAAAATCTTATCCATTGTTTTCCCGTTTGCTAATTCATCGACCAACTTATCTAAGTAACGAATTTTTTGCATGAGTTTGTCTTCGATCTCTTCCACCCGGTAGCCGCAAATTACTCCTGTAATTTTTGAAACATTTGCATTCAATTGTGGTGCCTTATCAAAGAAGGATTCAAAATCAGTTTTATTGTCGATCAGTTTTTGCAGGCTTTGTTTGTTATATCCTGTTAGCCAAAATATGATTTCATCTAATTCCAATTTTGTACGGCCTTTCTTTTCAGCCTTTAAGATATAATGTGGGTAAACGCTGGCGAATGAAGTTTTAAAAATTCTTGTATTATTCATTTTTTAAATAACTTTTAGTAATCAGCAGAAATTTTAAACAGCCGGTTGGGTCCTGTGTTTCTTTATTGATTGCATCGCTGGTACGAATACATTACGGCTAACGATCAGTGCTGTGTACCAGGTGGAAAAAAATCCATCTTGAACTGATAATTAGTGAAACACTAAAGATGAAGTTAATAACAAAAAATTAAATCGTAAATGTCGGACTTGAAATTTAATTCTTTATTACTATAGAATTATAGCTGATAAAGATTAAAAACGTAACCCTGCATTTTACCAAACCTTTTGGCGGTTTGTTGCAGTTCCGCTTTGCTTTTTTAGAACATTGTACCGTTTTAAATAGCTGTCATTTTACCATTGTTGAATAATAACACCCAACTGCTTGTCCATTAGTGCAAATTCTTTTGCTCCCCATGGACGAAGTGTAATTTCTCTAAGGTTTGGGTGCAGAAATTCAGGGTGAGAGGAAGCTATTCTTTCGTACACTTCTTCAATGTTTGTCGTTACAAGCCTGAATTCAGGGTTGTGTTCCTTTGCTAATTCCTTATTTTCAAAGAGGTTTATACGTAAGCCATCCTTTTCAATTACACAAAATGGAGTCGCAGATTTTAATTCGTCATGTTCAATTTTGAAGTCAAGGCAAACAATAAATAGCTTTAATGCGTCTTTAATATCTATATAAAATACATTTGGAACTAATTTTGTAAAAGTCATCGTTGTTGTAATTTAAGTTTTAAAATTATAGGTCTTTCTTAGTCGGCATACTATTGATTATTTATTTTTCTTTAACTCTTAGAGTTTTTCTTTAATACTTTTCCACCAAATATTTTATGAGTATCGTGCTGAATAAAAAAGTATAAATTCATTCTATTTCCATCTTCAAATTTGGCTTCACTTCCTGCAGTGTCACAGTAATCAAAAATGATAAATTTAAGTATTCTAATTATTTTTCAAGAATGTTTTTCAACACTGATAAACTTATACCCATATCTTTCGCAATTCCTTTTTCTACCATAAGTAAAAGGATGTTCAGCGGATACATTATTTTACTTGTATTGCTAAACGTTACTTTTGTTTGATTACCAGGTAAAGATTCTGTAACCATGTTTGTGAGGCCTACTGCTACAAAAGGTTTTATAAAACGAATTTCTGTTTCAATTTTTTTTTCTTCTATGATGGCTTTAATTTCCTTTTCGCCTTCACCTACTTTTTTATTTCCGCTCCATGCGTAAATAAATCCAACAGTTCCATCTGTTCCTTTAAATTCATTTTTCTTACTGGGGTCAGCCACTGCACGCTCGTTGAAGTTGTCCCAGTTTTTGAGGTATTTTAAGTAGTCAAAAACTTTTTGCAGGGGTGCATGGATAATAATTTCGCATTCGATATAATATCTCTTCTTTGTAAAAATTGCAATGATCAATAGCAAGCCAGTAATGCATGCTATCACAAGTAAAATTGTAGTTAATATATTCATGTTTATAATAGTTTTATTTTAGGCTCATAAAAAGTTCTGTCTCAGTTTTTGTTTCATCATTTGTCCAGTGCCCATATATTTCTATGTAGGGCAGGGTAGTCTCATAACCCCTGGATTTTAATTCAGCTTTCATATTAAGACCAGCTTGTTTAATCAGGCCATATGGACCAACATGTTTATAATATGCATACTTATTAAGCGATATCATTTTATGTTCAAGCCCGTTTTCATTTGAATGAATATCGTCAAGTTCAATCCCTGCAAATACTCTTTCATCATTGTCGTAGACCCAAATATTTTTTCCTTTATTTTTTATAGCCTTTGTTTTAACGGTCTCCCACATTTTACCTGATAATCTAAATGCAGTTCCTGTATAATCTTTGTTAATGGCAATTCCTTCAAAACCATAAATGTTTATTTCGAGAGGGTTGTTTATTATTTCTACTTTCATTGTCCTTAATATTTAAGAGGGTTGCTGCAATTTAAATATCCGTTTAAGAAGCCCCCCGATAAAATTAATAATATAAAATAGCTGTGCAAAAAGCAATGCAAAAATACCAGAGAAAAATAATGCGTTGTATTTAAAATCCCATTTAAATGAAGTTGCATTACTAATATCATAATAATGTCTTGCTGATGGTTTTAAAAGATTGCTTCCTGACAGCATATCTAAAACAACTGTAAGCAATGCAAGAATTGTTATGATAATATGAATCCATGTAAGGATTTTAGAAAACAAAAAATGATTGGTTATTTTATACATTATCCAAATAACCAGTGTAAGTAAAGTAAAAAACCAAAATATATGCTTAAACCCAATGATGAAATAGGTATCATGCAAATGAATATCCAATGACTGCCTTGTCATAAAAAAAGAAAGCAATAAAAAAATGCAGGCCAATATCAACAGGGTTGTATATGGTTTGTTCTTTATGTTCAAAATATTTTTTAATTACAGCTGTTTTATATTTCTGAAGTTGAATAAAAGCTATATAATTATTTACTCAACTTCAATATCCATTTTTTGTAACAAGCCGTCTAGTATCGTGTAAATGTGTTTTACTATTCCATCGAACATTAAATTAGCTTGCAAATCTTTTACTATTTGGTGAACGGTCACTGCTAAACTTCCATCCTCTCTTTCATTAAAACCTGTCGGTTCAACAGTGGGATTTATTTCCGACCATTGTCTTGTCCAGTATTTTCGTATTTCATCATGTCCACTTACATAACCACCTTCAAAGGCTTTTGGCCATTGCACATTGGGGTGAAATGTTGAAAGAGCAGTATCAATATCCCTTGCGTTGAAAGCAGCATATGCTTTTTTAACCAGGTTGTGAATTTGTATATCCATGTTCGTTTTTGTTGTTGTTTATTTATTTCGACTGGTTGTTGAAAATACATCCTCTTCGTTCTGTGAGTGCTAATCGCTCAATTTCTTTTTTAAAGTTCATTGTAAATGTCTAATCCAGTTTGTAAATAAATTCTTCTATTTCTGTTTGTCGTGCATTTGCAAAACCTTTGTCTTCGCCGATCTTTACAAAACCGCATTTTTCTAAGACTTTCTGTGAACCCAGGTTGTCAAAAGCAACCCGTCCAAAAATAGGCCTTGCGTTTTCATTGGCCAGCAAATAATTAAGTGCTGTTGTCGCAATTCCTTTCCCCCAAAAGTTTTTATCTAACCAATAAGTTATTTCAGCATCGCCCTGTATTTCAAATTTTGAAATGCTTCCTATGATCGTTTCGTCAATCAGAATTGTCAACATATTTATGGTTGGTTCATGTAGAAATTTTGAATACTTTTCTAAATATGCTTCTTTGTCGGTAGGGTCTTTTGCTGTGAATGCAGCTAAGAAATTAGCCTCTTTGTCAAGTTGAAATTGAAAGAAAAATGGCAAATCCGATTTTTCAGTTTTCCTAATTTTTATTTCTTTATTCTCCATCATGCTGTTTTTTATTCTTTGTGATGTATGTTATATTGACTTGAAAATGAAGTGGCTTTGCATAACCCAGAAATTAAAATTCCGCCCAATAAAGAAACAACTTTTTATGTTACATCAATGACAGCCTCCGTACTAATGTATTATTTCCGCGTTGCTGCATAGCAGTATAAATCCGTGAATACCTCTGTCTGAATGGCTTCATCCGGGCAGGCGCCCAGTCCGTATCCCCGAAAAATCGGGGCAGGCATTCCGCGTTCCAATCAATGGTGTAGATAAAAAAGTTTCGAACAGTTGTGGTGAAGACACCGACCACGGGATCATATGAAACTGATGCCCAAACAATAATTTATACAATCCCAAGCATTGCCTTATGAGGAAAATGAACCGATGCGATAATATTACAAACAACTAATATTTTTAAATAGGAGCGAGCAACAGTTATTTATTTTACATGTGCGCTAAACATATTCAACATCGTATCCAACGCATTTTCCGAATGCATCCGCTCACCATTTATAAGTGATTCTGCTGCTGCCATTGCTGCTCTTTTATGCATATTTATTTCATAAGTGGAAATAGCTTCGTGCAATGTATTGTATTTATCTGATGTTAAACATTCACTCAGTTCCAAAGCATCAAGCATCGCCATGTTTGCACCTTCGCCTGCAAAGGGTGGCATTACATGTGCCGCATCGCCAAGCATGGTTAAATTGGGCAGGGCTTGCCAGGTTTGATCTAAAGGCATACAATAAATGGGACGTGGAATAAAAGGAATTGCTGCATTTTCAAACAGTTCGTACCACACAGGGCTCCATTCGGGATAGGTTGTTTTGAACCAGGATAGCATTTGTGTTTTATCAGCATAATCAAGGCAATTATTCGTGGCCCAGTTTTCATCTGTTTTAAAACTTGCATAAAAACCAAGATCACCATTGCCCTTTTGACCGAGTAATACATTTTTTGCATTTCCGAAAGCCATAATTTTCCCACCATTTGTCAATGCATGAATGTGAGGCGTTGCTTCTTTTGCATGATGAACATTGCCTTCAAGCATCGTTACACCTGAATAAAATGCTTTGATATCGGTGATGTATGGACGAATTTTAGAATTGGCACCATCAGCTCCAATTACAATATCTGCATAAGCATCTGAACCATTTTTAAAATGTAACAACCAACCTTCGTTTTGTTTTTCCATTGAAATAAAATGACTGTCCCACACAACCGTTCCTGGTTGTAAAGATTCCAGCAGCATATTTCTTAATGGTCCACGGTCTATTTCAGGACGGAAATATTCATTGTCAAAATCTTCATGAGGTTTGTTTTCGTGGTCACTGAAAAGTATTTCTGCATGTTCATTTGCTATGATCAATTTATCAGCACCGGGACGAAAATTCTTTTTAAACTCATCCAATAAATCTGCTTTGATCAATGCCGCCAAACCGGATTTTTCATGCATATCAAGCGGTGAACCTACGAGGCGTGCATCCTTATTAAAATCTCTTTCATACACCAGTACGTTTGCAGTTTTAAGTTGTAAAAGCCTTGCTAATATCAGCCCACCCGGGCCGCCGCCAACAATGGCGATTTGTTTGTTTTGTAGTTTCATACCAACATTTTTTTTGATGGCACAAAATTATTCTTGTTTTAAAACGGATAATAGTACAAATCGGTCGTTTTTATTTTTGGATAATTCTTTCGGCACTACGCCCGAGAATTTTTTTATTTCTTTTATGAAATGGTTTTGATCCGTGAAGTTAAGTTCGGGAAAAAGTTTTCCTTTTGCAATATGTTCCAACGATATTCTGAAGCGCAAAATATCGCAAAATGCTTTTAATGAGAGTCCGAATTGCTGGTTGAAATAACGATTAATCTGCCTGCTGCTCCAAAATGATTTTTCTGAAAGTTCTTTTACGCTCATCTCGCCATTGGAGGAATAAATTAATTCGAAGAGTTTGCGTTTTCTTTCATCAATGGTTGCAGGTAAAATGGTTTTTATTTTTTTGGATGCTTTCGTATAAAACAGATCAAAATCTTTTAAATCATCTACATTGAAATTCCAAAAATTATCCGGAAGATGCTTCGCTCTATTTAATAGATCAGCAATAGAAGTTTGTAAAATATATTCAACAGCTAGCGGCTTAAAACTGATCACAAAAGAAATCGTTTGCGGCAGAATACTTCTTTGCTTTGGTACCGTTTCTAATCCGATAAGTGTAACATGAAAAGGTTCTGATGCAGATTGCGAAAAAAATAAATCAATTCTTCCATCAGGCAACAATACAACTTCTTTTGCTTTGTCGGTTTGATTGTGAAACATCCCCAGGCTTTCTACAAAGTCAGCAATTGGCTTGGGTGGGTTGATGAATTTGTAATTGAAATCATTGTTCATGGTTGTGTTTCGGTTGGTAGTTGTGTATCGTTTTATAATAATATTCGACGTTTGCGAATGTGCGAAGTCAATGTAAGTTTTCATGAATCTTTAAATCGGTCTGTCCCATAATAATTACCAAGTACGACGTAAAAAAGAATAATTAAAAGACCGGCTGTTCCCGAATAGGGGATATCAAAGATAGCACCACCGACTATGACTATAAGCGGCAATAAAATCAGTAAAAGCACTTTATATTTTTTCCTCATTTAATAATTTGTATTTGGTATAGTATAACAATACAATTTACACAATCCACTTGTTTTACTCAGCAATCTATTCAATACATATCAATTCTTCTATTATTCTTTGCCTCAATTTTTTACCAGGATTTTTATGATTAAAAGATAGTTGTAATATACCCAATGTGCAATCCTTAAATCCTATACATCCTGATTCAGAAAACTGCTTTCACAAAATACATTTCATATTCTCCTTTATTCTTCTCTGTATTTATTTTAAACCATGCTTTGTTAGCGTGTACATTTCCACCTTTAAATAGCGAGTAACCCGAATTCCTGTAGCGTATTCCATTTTCCCCCGAGATTCTGTTCTATAAGACTGATTTTTTTGAATTGTAATTTATTGGGTAATTGTATCTTTTCAATTTCTTCATACAACTCATTTGTACAGGAGGAATTACGAGGATGCATCAATGTAATATGTGGGCTGGCATTTTTTATATTTTGTATAACAGGTTGTAAAATGATTGCTCTCAATGAATGAAAATCTTTATTATCACCAATGGCAGGAAGCAAAACACCTTTGCCGTTTGAAAACCTGGTGGCTTCTCCAAAATCAATTACAATCGAATTGTGTTTCAGCTTTTTTAAACCTTCAATAATTTTCTCTATATGTTCTAGTTCATCTTCTTTACAAAGAGTGACATGGCATTTTATTAATGCATATTGTTCCGGGTTAAATTGCTTACGAATATCTTCAATTGCTGCTGATTCATTTACATCTGCAAACAGTGTTAATTGGATTCTTTTTTTGATCATTTGCTAAAATTTAATCAACATTCATGACAGAGACGCAGCCATAGCCCAACAAGCATGTTTTGCATTCGTAAATAAAAAGCATGTAAACGGCTTCTTAATAAAATATGAAAGTACAGGTTTACAAACAAAGGGTTGGCGATGTTTTGACAATCTTTATAAAATAGAACGGGGTTTATTAAATTAGTGAACAGCAGCGTAAATTAACAGTTTTATCTATGAATATAAAAGTATTCTCCCGTTTGTGCCTGGCCATCCACTTTATATAATGGAACAGGATTGGTACAACCGTGATTACCATCTGAAATATCGCAGTGTTTTACTTCTGTTTGATTTTCTATAATGTTGTTGATTTTTATTAACCTGCCTGCTCCTGGAATAAAGATTTCATAGTCGAATCCTGATTGCATTTGAAATTTAAAATTGGTTGAATTATACGTTTCAAGAGCCACACTATCGCCATGAGTAGAATTGTAAAATAGATCAATGCTATTTGTCAACATACTATCGGTTGGGTTTGTAAAATTTGAATTAGCATCAAATTTCCTAAATATTAAAGTGTCCATTTCTTCAGGAGTAAATGATATCAACACAAACTTTAGAGAATATTTTTCACAATCAACTTTGTGACAGCATGAATAAAATAAAATTGCAGTAATAAATAAAAATATTATTTTTTTCATATGATAGCGTTTGTGGGTTGGTGTTACTGTTTTTTGGAATAAACGAAAAAGGGTAGTATGGGAATTATTTTCTTCATGTATTTATTATAACTATTAATCTCTTTTAAGCTTTTCGGCCATTTCATGATCCAGTCTTGAATGAACCTGGTCACCTTTCTTTTCATAAGCGAGGCTGCGATTTAAATAGAACTCATAACTTGAAGAAAATAGCGGATAAATTTCTATCGCTTTATTGAAGTCTGCGATTGCTTCATCATACCTGTTTAATTTCAACTTTGCATATCCCCGGTTAAAATATACTTCAGGATAATCAGGTTGAATTTCAAGTGCCTTGTTATAATCTTCAATGCCTTCTGCATATTTTTCCAAATGCGCTTTGGCAAATGCCCTGTTAGCAAAAGCTTTGGCATAAGAAGGCCTCAGCATGATAGCTGTATCTAAATCCAATATAGCACTTTTATATTCCTGTATAGCTGATTTTGCAAATGCCAGGTTTAAATAACTCATAGCGTTATCAGGGGTTAATCGTTTTGCAGTGTTTAGGTCATTCAATGCCAGTTTGTATTTTTTTAGAAAACAATAAGACATGCCCCTGTTCGTATAAGCATCTGCAGCATAATCAGGAAAGCGTTGAAGTATTTCATTTTGCAGCCCGATACAGGTTTCATAATTACCAAGCTGATATTCCGATGCTGCACGTTTAAAATAGGCCGGCACATAAGTACTATCCATTTTAATAGAAAAATTTTGCAGGTCAATATCACGTCTTAGCCCGGGATAATTTGAAGTATCTTTTAAGCCTTCAATACCGCCAAACAAAACCTGGGAGAATCCAACATTAAAATGGAAAAATAAATAGCTAAGGAAAATGAATTGTTTCATAAAGCGGTATAAGGTTATTACTTTTTTGAATTTTTAAACTTGTCGGGATACTCATCACGACAACCTAATATACTCCAATTTCCCAAATGTTTTTTTAGTAGTAACGGAGAAAAATATCGATAGCTATTATCTGCCTGGATTTTTATCTCATTAACCAAAATGCCACGATTTTAAGACCAGCAACCATTCTTAAAAATAATTTCTGAGGAAAATACTTAAGGTATTGTGTGCCTTGATTTGTGCCTCATGATCCAAATCCTTAACGAAATTTTTATTTCTAGTACAACAAGTATTAATACAATTCTGAAGATCATGAATGCTGTAATTATTACAACTACCTCAAAATATTTGGTAAGACTTATTTTACTTTAAAATTCCCGTCCGTGAAGTACAAACCGAAGCCGCAATTTTTATTTTGTTATTGTATATCTGATGGCCTCACAATAAATTCACAGGTTATTTCATGACTACTAAATCTGTGATGATTTTCATTTGTCATATTCCAATTATCGGAGAGAGAAATATCTTTTATTAAGTGTTTTGATGTGTCCGTCGGTTTTAGTGTTATTGATAAAAATTCGCAATTACAGCAATCGTAATCCTTCCCAGATCCAAGTCCGCCAATATGATATATTTCCGTATATGAATTAGGTTCTATTATAAGCGATGAGTCCTTGTTTTCAGTTTGATAAATTACGTTTAAGAGTACGTCGGTTTCATTGTTAATAACTGTTTTTCCGAAAAATGTAGGATCGCAGCCCGCAAGGCAAATCAATAGTAAAAATGATGCGATCGTTGTTTTCATTTGTTTGAATAATAAATTTACAAGTTTCGGTTCGTGAAGCACGAACCGAAACTACGGATAAAAGGTCAAAATTATCAAATTCATTTCTGTAGCTATGTTCATTACTATTTCATCAGCTACTCCTTGAAATTCTTCTTGAATACTTTTTACTTCAAAACCATTATTTCTTAATAAAATTATGCCTGGTCGTGGAAAGTTTTCATTTGCTAAAAACATTATGCTGAAATTGGGAAATAAAACTCCTGTTGGATGCAATCTTTTAGATAATCAAAAACTGATCTCAGAGATGCTGAAGATAGTGAAGGGTAGGAATCCAGAATTTGTTGTTCAGACCATCCTGAAGAAAATAGTTCCAAAATTAATTCCACAGAAATTCTTGTCCCTTTTATTGTGGGCTTACCTATCAAAATTTTTGGGTCAGAAATTATATGTTCTTGCCAACTCATATTGAAATGTACAAAATTTTACAGACTTCAAACTAGTGGGGCATAACTATAATATATGCAATCTGTTTTCATACAATTACGCCTATACAACCAATTTCGCCGTATTGCCGCAATAAGACTACCCAAAAAATAAGAACCTAATGATTACATAAATCAGCTACACTAAAAGTAAGTTTACGATTTTCCGGATAGTAAATATCCTCAACAACAAATGTTTTTATCCCATTCCCACCAGCATGGCAAAATTCTTGCTGCTCTCAACCCATATTCCATTACCTCAAAACGCTAATTACCTATGAAGAAATTTAACCACACCAGGAGTGTTGTACTCTTATTATTTTTTTCTTTTAATTTACTTTTCGCATTTGCGCAACCTGCATCATTTCAAACACGTGGACCAGGCGGCGGCGGTAGTTTGTTTTTTCCAACCATCAATCCTGCCAATGATAATGAGTTTTATATTGCCTGCGATATGAGCCAGCTTTTTCATAGCACAGATTATGGTGCGAACTATAGCCAGGTGCCATTTACCAAATTACAGGTTGGCAATATTTCTACTTATGAGTTTACCAACAACAATAATATTGCGTATTGCATCGCCAATGATGGCAATATTAATTATGCAGTAAAAACAACTGATGCAGGTGCTACATGGAATGCAGTTGCTGGTAATCCATTGGCTGGTGAAGATGTGTATGCATTCAAAGCTGATTATGCAAATCCAAATAGAGTGGTGTTGGGATATTATGGTGCGATCTATATTTCTGTCAATGGCGGTACCAGTTTTACATTGGTAAAGAATGCAGCCAACTCCGGGGCAGGTATAACGGTAGCGGGTGTGTTTTTCGATGGCACTAATATTTATATCGCAACCAATGAAGGTATCTTACGTTCGACAAACGGTGGAACCAGCTTTGCCTTGCTTGCAACAACTGGTATGCCTGCAACAGAAGGTATTTTTTCTTTTGCTGCTGCAAAGGTTGGAGCAGTCACCCGTTTCTTTTGTATCGCTGCCAATCAAACTGATCTTTATAATGGCATTGCTCCATGGGATTATTATGGTTTTGCAAAAAAAGTTTATTCGCTTGATGTTGGTACAAATGCATGGTCATTAAAAATGACAGGCATTGATGTTGATAATGATTTTGTAATGTATGTTGGCATGGCGAAGAATGATATCAATACAGTTTACCTCGCTGGTAGTGATGCAACAACAGGAGGTAATCTCGTTATTAAAACAAGTAATGCAGGTACAGGCTGGAGCAAAGTATTTCTTACTACCAATAATCAAAATATAAAAACGGGTTGGTCGGGACAAGGCGGTGATCGTGGATGGGGTTATGGGGAAACCTGTTTTGGTATTGCCGTTGCACCTAATAATAGCAACAAAGTTTTATTTGGTGATTTTGGTTTTGTTCATAAAACAAGTGATGGTGGTACAAGCTGGGAACAGGCTTACGTAAAACAATCTGATGAACATGCGGCAAGTGCAGCAACACCTGCAAAAAAATATTATCATAGTGTTGGCCTTGAGAATACAACGGTATGGCAGATCTATTTCCAGGATGCGAATAATATGTTTGGATGCTATTCTGATATAAATGGAACAAGAAGTACAGATGGCGGCGCTACCTGGAGTTTTGATTATACAGGTCATACAGTGAACAGTATGTACCGCATTGCAAAAAACTCCGGCAACAGTACCATGTATGCTGCAACATCCGGCATTCATGATATGTATCAAAGCACCAGGTTGCAGGATGCCACTTTAGATGCAACCGATGCAGGTGGGAAAATTATTTACTCGACCAATAACGGAGCAGCATGGACGCTTTTACACCAGTTCAATCATCCTGTGTTTTGGATATCTACAGATCCCAACAATGCAAACAGGATGTATGCAAGTGTTATTCATTATGGCGCAGGAACAGGACAGGGTGGTATCTGGATGAGCAATAATATTAATTTAGCTGGATCATCAACATGGACAAAACTTGCAAATCCTCCACGTACAGAAGGACATCCTGCAAGCATCGTTGTATTGAATGATGGAAAAGTTGTTTGTACTTATTCAGGAAGAAGAACTGCTGCAGGTGCATTCACGGCGAGCTCAGGCGTATTTATGTATGATCCTGTTGCAGGTACATGGACAGATGTTTCACATACAGATATGCAATACTGGACAAAAGATATTATCATCGATCCAAATGATGCAACACAAAACACCTGGTACGTATGCGTATTCAGCGGGTGGGGTGGTGCGCCCAATGGAAAAGGTGGTTTGTTTAAAACAACCAATCGTGGTACTTCATGGACAAAACTAACAGGCACACAATTCGATCGTGTTACTTCTATTACATTTAATCCTTTGCAACTTACACAGGCATATCTTACAACAGAAACGCAGGGCCTTTGGGTGAGCAGCAATATGAATGCAGCAACACCTGCATGGACATTGGTAAGCAATTATGAATTCCGCCAGCCGGAAAGGGTTTTCTTTAATCCATTTAATCCTTCAGAAATGTGGGTAACGAGTTTTGGTAATGGATTAAAAGTTGGGTCTACAACAGGAACAGTACCAACAAGGATCATTTCGTTTAATGGAAACCGTGAGCGCAGTTTATCAAAGCTACAATGGAACACTTCCAATGAAGATGCAGGTGATGTATATGAAGTAGAAAGAAGTGTTGATGGAATTCATTTTCAAAAGATCGCTTCTATAACATGCAATGTTTCTTTTCACAATCAATATTATTATGAAGATGCGATTGCTGGAAATACATTTTATTATCGTATTAAAATAAGAACGTTTGCAGGCAATGCGATCTATAGCAATATTGTTTTATTAAAAACAGGTGCTGAAACAATCAGGGCCGTGCAGTTGATGGAAAATCCTGTTACAGGTAATACCATCCATTTGCAAACCAACTTCGAAGAGTCAGGAAGATTATCATTGGTAATAAATGATGCTGCAGGTAATATTATATTGCGACAAATGGTTGATGTAAATGCTGGAGTTACCCAATTGAATATTCCGGTTCTCGCAAATTGTACAAAGGGAATTTATGTGTTGCAGGTAAATGGAATGGGGATTAAAAAGAATATGCGGATGTTGTTGATGAAATAATAGGTATCATTTTTTTTGAAAGGGCCACGATAAAATTTGCGTGGCTTTTTTTTAAACCACAGAGGAAGAGGAGTTTTAATATTGAGTTTCACGGAGTTTTATAATTTATATTCCGTGAAACTCCATATTCTTACTCCTTTTAACTGTGGTAAAAAAAAGCAAACTTATTAATTCAATATTAAGTTTCATCACAAATGTTAGGAACGGAAATCTTTTTGATAAAGGACCATTAATTACTAATTTTAACCTTTAATCATAAACACCAATTTGCTATTCGATGAAAAAATTAACCGTTCTCTTCCTGCTGTTATTGACGCTCAATAAAACAGGGGCACAAGTCGGCATCGGCATCAACCCTCCGGATCCCAGTGCCATGTTGCATGTACAGGATACAGCAAAAGGCCTATTGGTCCCTAGAATGACGGCTGCACAAAGATCTGCTATTCAAAATCCTGCAGAAGGTTTGCTTGTTTACCAAATAAGCCCGGATAAGAGTTTTTGGTATTTCACAGATGGACAATGGAAGAACTTAACAGCAAATAATAACGGTGGCAAGCATACGCTGTATCTGGCAGATGGTATAACCAATGCACAGGCCATTGCAAAAATTGCGACTGATGTAGGCCCCAATACCCAGGAAGTAAGAATTATAAGATGCACCAATCTTACCTCGGTTGATCTTTCAATGATCACCAACCTTACTGAAATTTATATGTCGAACAACAACGTTTTACAATCTGTGAACTTTGATAATTTACAATCAGTGGATGCAGGTATCTGGATAGATCAATGTCCTGCGCTGACGAGCCTGCCACTTTCTCATTTGCAATCAATAGGTGTAAGCATTGATGCTACTTATGGGCTTCATATTACGTATACGGGATTACCTGCAATCAATATGAACCAGGTAACAAGAATGGAAGGTTCTTTGACAATCGAGTTCAATCCAGCACTTACTACGATTAGTTTTCCTTTAATAACCCTGTTCCAGGCTACACCGTCACTAGGATTACCTTTTGTTATTGAAGGGAACGGAGTGCTCAGCAATGTTTCATTTCCTTCTTTAACGAGATCGGCAATCATCCTGATAGAGAGTAATTACAACTTTGCCTCCGTAAATTTTTCTGCTTTGATTTCGGCCGACGGATTTTCAATAGACTATGCAAAATTAATGACTTCGCTCTCACTCCCTGTATTAACAAAATCGGGATATATGTCAATTGGTTCGAATGATTTATTGAATACAGTCTCTATGCCGGTATTGGATAGTCTTAATAATGGTTTTAGTTTGACGAGCAATAATGTACTTCCATCTATTTCTTTGCCATCGTTGAAATCGGTTTATAGTTTAACAATTACAGGTAATCCATTGCTTACATCATTTTCTGTCCCGCTTTTGAATAGGCAGACCTATGCTTTAACTATTCAAAATAATAATGCACTTACTGCTCTCTCTTTTCCTTCTTTGTTATCAGCTGTAGATGTATCCATCAAAACCAATCCTGCGCTCACTTCATTTTCAGCTCCTTTGATGACCAGTATTTCATCAGATATATCTTTTACCCCGATTATTATTTCAAACAATGCAAACCTGGCTTCAATCAATATTGATGCAGTCACAACACTGTATGGTTATGGATTTAATGCTGAAGGCAATAAGCTCGCATCTGCCCAAATAAATTACCTGTTGCACAAGTTTGCCACTATTACTCCC